>JALVXE010000078.1 GCA_027038385.1 Thermotogaceae bacterium | reverse complement strand
ATGAATATGTCAAAATCAACGAAGAATTCCAAGCTTTTCAAGACTTCTTCAACGTGCTGAGAATCCGGATCCGATACTGCTGGATTTTCTCCCATCATTATGATGGCTTTTATCTGTGGTGATAAGAACATATCCGTGAGAGTCAATCCGGGATTTGACGGAAGCTTCACACCCCAAGCTTCCTCGAATTTCTTTCTCGCGTTTTCATCGCTCACCTTTTGGTATCCCGGATACACGTGCGGGAGAGCTCCCATATCGCAAGCACCCTGGACGTTGTTCTGCCCCCTGAGCGGGTTGACTCCCGTTCCTTCCTTTCCGAAGTTTCCGGTAATCATCGCAAGATCCGCGAGAGCCATGACATTTTGAGTTCCGTTTGAATGCTGGGTTATTCCCATAGCGTACAGTATCGCGGCTCTATCGGCTTTTCCGTATATCCTTGCAGCTTCGACTATTTTCTCCTTTGGAACTCCTGTTATTTCGCTCGCTCTGTCTATATCGAAATCTCTCAGGGATTCGACCAAATTCTCGAATCCGACCGTTCTCTCTTTTATGAAATCCTCTTTGTAGAGCTTCTCATCGAGTATCACTTTGATCATCGCGGATATGAGAAGAACATCGGTTCCGGGTTTATGACGCAGGTGGATGTGTGCCATCTTGGCGAGTTCGGTCTTTCTCGGATCTGCGACTATGAGTTTGGCTCCGTGTTTTCTGACTGCTCTCTTTATTCTCGCTCCGTAAACTGGGTGGTTTTCTGCTGGATTTGCACCTATTATGAATATGACCTGAGCTTTCAATATGTCCATCAGGTTGTTTGACATCGCCGCTGAGCCAAGAGTCTGGGCGAGCCCGGATATAGTCGAGGCGTGGCAGAGTCTCGCGCAGTGATCGACGTTGTTCGTTCCTATAACGGCTCTCGCAAGCTTCTGCATGAGGTAATTCTCCTCGTTCGTACATTTTGCGGATGATATGACTCCTATCGAATCGGGACCGTATTTCTCTTTTATCTTCAAGATACCTTCAGCTGCGTAGTCAAGTGCTTCTTCCCATGTGGCTTCAACGAATTCTCCGTCTTTCTTTATGAGCGGTTTTGTGAGCCTATCTTCGCTCGATACGAATTCGTATCCGAACTTTCCTTTCACGCATGTTAGAACCCCGTCGTTTATCTCAGAATCTTCTTCAGATGCTCTTATCCTGACGATCTCGTTCTTTCTCGGATCATAGTAGACGTCGAGCTGACATCCGACACCACAGTAAGGGCAGGTCGTCTTGACTTTTTCAACTTCCCACCAGCGTGCTTTTCCAATAGATGGTTTCTCGACTATCGCACCGACCGGACATATAGTCGCGCAAGCTCCGCAGGATACACAGCTGCTCTCGCCGAGTTTATCTCCCATGTCTGGCTGCGGGAGTGAATGGTAGCCCCTCTTGACCATGGAGTAGACGGACATGTTCTGCACCTCATCACACACCCTGACGCAGAGCTGACATTGAATACACTTGTTGAGATCTCTGACTATGAGTGGGTGCGAGTCATCTATTGGAAGGTTTCTGAGCCTTATACCCCAACGGGGTTCCTTTATCTGATATTTGTAAGCGAGATCTTGGAGCTGACAGTTTCCATTTGCATCACAGGTCATACAGTCGTTCGGGTGAACAGACAGAAGGAGTTCCATATTCACTTTTCTAGCCCTTTCCACACGCTCAGTACTCGTCTTTATCACCATTCCATCTTTTATCTTTGTCACGCAGGCTGGATGGAGTTTCGGTGATCCCTCTATTTCAACGACACACATTCTGCAGGCACCTATGCTCTCAACCGACGGGTGATAGCAGAGAGTAGGTATGTTGATACCGACTTCTTTAGCCGCTTCGAGTATCGTGATCTCCTTTTCAAATTCGTATTCTTTACCATCGATTTGCACCCTAATCACGATATCCCCTCCAGGAGTTTTTTGAGATTATGTCATAGAATATGGGTGTCAGTCAAATATTGTAGAATATCAATATCCCCTGTGAGAGCCGGTCTTATAAAGAACCTTTAGGAGTTCCGTTGAGATTAAGCTCCACAGGGGATAAGAAAAACACCCTTAGCTCTCTGAGACCGCTATGACATATTTATCCCGAGGGAGATCACAAACTTTATTGAGTCCAGAGAGCAGGAAGGGGGAAAATAAGGAAGGAGGGGTTAAAGTGCTTTCTGGAATGGACATAGGAGCAGCCTTCCATGTGCTTTACTCACCAAGAACTGAGAAATACCACAAGATACCAGCTGCGGAGATGGAAAAAGCCCTGGAAATCCTCAAACAAGACAATCTTGATGGCGTAGTACTTGAACCCACGGGAGTATGGAGTCTTCCCCTTATACGCTTTTTGCACGAAAACGGCGTCAAAGTGTACTTAGTGCACACGACAAGATTCAGGAGATTCGCCTCGTCAAGATCAAATGTGAAGGACGACAAGCGCGACGCTTATCTTCTTTCGGAGTACGGCAAACTATATCAACAAGGAGAAAGAGGAATCATACTCTTTGAAGTGAACGACGCGTACATCCAGTCACGGGAGATGTGGAAGCTCTGGAAAGAGAGGGAAGCTCTCCAAAAGCTCATCAACGCAGAAGAAAACAGACTCAGAGAGCAGCTATATCAAATTCACCCATCACTTGGCAAACTGACGAGGCGAAAAATGCTCAACACAGCACTTGACCATCAAGACGAAGCAATAAAAGGACGAGCAGAACGTATAACCCAACTTCTCTTTGAGCTGGACAAACTGACTGCAAGGATGGAAAGCCTTGTAGAAACACTCCCAGAGATGAAGAAAATGATCGACCGCCTTAGAACCATTCCAAACCTTGGTTTTACTACAGCGTACTTTATAGCCATGCAAATAGTAGACATCACGCGCTTTAATAAACGCTCATTCAGAGCATTCGTCGGGGTTGGTAGGAAGAAAGAGCAGTCAGGGATCAGCAAAGACAAATAC
>JALVXE010000077.1 GCA_027038385.1 Thermotogaceae bacterium | reverse complement strand
AACCGATGTGAAAGGGCCGCTACGTGGCGGCCCTTTTTCTTTTTAAAGGTCAGAGGAGCTTTTCTTTATTTTCATGGATTTTCACAGAATCATGAAAAATTTTCATGGATTTCCAGGTTTTGAATGAAAATGTTTACACAGTATCATCAAAGTACCGACAATTTGAAAGGGGGTATTTTCATGTGGCGCAGGCTTGCTATCTTTGCGTTGGTTTTACTCGTCGCGGTCTCGTTCTCCACGAAGTTTCCAAGAAACGAGACGTTGTACATAGGTGGGGGTATCTGGGCACCGCCGAGCAACTGGAACCCGTTCGTTCCGTGGAATGCGGTTGATGGAACGGTTGGAATGATCTACGAGACGCTCTTCTTCTACGATCCGCTGACTGGAAAGCTCCAGCCATGGCTCGCGGAATCCGGAAAGTGGACAGATCCGAAGACCTTCGTCGTGAAGCTCAGAGAGGGAACGAGCTGGCAAGATGGGAAACCACTGACCTCGGAAGACGTGAAGTTCACCTTTGAGATAGCTAAAAAGTACAAAGCGTTTTACTACAGCGGTGTTTGGGATTGGCTAGACAGTATAGAGACCCCAGACGACAGAACAGTTGTGTTCCATTTCTCCCAGCCGAGGTACCACAACTGGCTCGTCATGATGTACACCGTTCCAATAGTTCCAAAACACATATGGGCTAACAAATCACAGAATGAGATCTTCAGCACCGCGAACAAGAACCCGATAGGATCTGGTATGTACAAAGCCGAGGAATGGGATCAGGACAAGATGGTCTTCTTAAGGAACGACAACTGGTGGGGCATAAAGTACTTCGGCAAACCAGCACCAAAGAGAGTCGTTCACATAAAGATCTTCTCAAACAATGTGGCGCTCGGGATGATACTCAAAGGAGAACTTGACTGGAGCGGGTTCTTCCTACCGGGAATTCCAAGACTCGTCAAATCCTACGGCGGGCTTGTAACCTGGTACAACCATCCACCCTACATGCTTCCAGACAACGTAGCGTATCTGTTCATGAACACCAAGAAAGCACCGATGGACAACCCGCTCTTCAGGAGGGCAGTTGCCTTTGCGATAAACGTTAACGAAATAGTCGACAAGGTCTACGAAGATCAAGTTGAAAAAGCCCGCCCGAGTGGTTATCTGCCAATACCGGCTTGGGATAAGTTCTACGACAAGAAACTCGATGAGGAGTACGGTTTTCACTACAACCCGATAAAGGCTGAAAGGCTCCTTGACGAAGCCGGAATAGTTGACAAGGACGGTGATGGATGGAGAGACCTTCCGAACGGAAAGCCGTTCAAGCTCGAGATAATCGTTCCGTACGGCTGGACCGACTGGATGGAATCGATAAAGATCATAGCGAAAGATCTGAACGCCGTTGGGATAAACGCCGAACCGAAGTTCCCGGACTACGGAAAGTACTGGGAGGATATAACAAAAGGGACATTCGACATGGCGATAAACAACTTCGGTTCGCAGGTATCGATGACTCCTTGGACGCTTTACAACTTCGTCGTTCACTACCCGATATCCGATGCGATGTACGATGGTAACTTTGGAAGGTACGACAACGAAGAGCTCTTCAACCTGCTTGAGAAGATAAACCAGACCCCACTCTCAAAGGAGAAAGAACTCAAGGAGCTCTTCGCCAAGGCTCAGAAGATACTCCTGACTCAGATGCCGGCGGTTCCGTTGTGGTACAACGGGCTCTGGTTCCAGGCGAACTCGACGCACTGGACCAACTGGCCGACCGAGAAGAACCCGTACGCCTATCCGTGTCTCTGGTCTGGAAGATGGCAAGTCGGAGGCCTGAAGGTCCTCCTAAACTTGAAACCAGCGAAGTGAGATTTCTCTCCCCCGGCGCTGGCCGGGGGTTTGGAGGTGTTCATCCTTGGGAAGATATCTCTCAAAGAAGATCACGATATATGTGCTTACTTTTTTCATAGCCGTCACGCTTGACTGGGCGATACCGCGCTTCATGCCTGGAAACCCGATATCGATTCTCGTCTCGAGGTTCTCCGCTCTCCCGAACGCTCGAAAGGTCCTCACGTCTTACTTCACACAGTCATTCGGACTCGATAAGCCCATACTCGTTCAGTACTTGAACTTCTGGAAGGCTTTCTTTCATGGGGATTTGGGAATAAGCGTTTACCTGTATCCGAAGCCAGTTATAGACATAATAAAGGAATCACTCCCGTATGACATAGCGCTACTCCTTCCCTCGATAACACTCAGCTGGATATTCGGAAACTGGCTGGGAGCACTGGCAGCGAAAAACCGCATACTCGATAAGACTCTCATACCCGTTCTTTACGTCTTCACGGCGATGCCGTACTTCTGGTTCGCGATAATAATCGCCTGGATATTGGGAGTCGTGGTTCCGATATTCCCGATATCCGGAGCTTACAGCTATTCCATGACTCCTGAGCTTTCCTGGACTTTCTTTTTGGACTTCCTATACCATTGGTTTTTACCCTTTTTGACCCTTTTCACCGTCATGCTCGGAGGATGGGCGATAGGTATGAGGAACATGATCATATACGAGATAGAGGCGAACTATTCGAGGTACTTGGAATCTCTGGGATCTTCCGACAAGCTGATACTGAGATACGCCTTCAGGAACGCCGTTCTTCCGCAGGTCACCGGTCTTGCACTTCAGCTTGGAACGATCGTCGCTGGAGCGCTGACAACGGAGATGGTCTTCTCTTACCCTGGGATAGGATACCTTCTCCTTCAAGGGATACTCCATCAGGACTACTTTTTGATACAGGGATGCTTTTTGTTCATAGTTCTCTCTGTCTTGGCGGCGAACTTCTTGGTCGATCTTATCTACGTCATAATCGATCCGCGTGTTAGGTACTCCTATACAGAGGGAGCGTGATCTTCTTGAAGGAATGGCTTAAAAAACACGACACGCTTTACTTCATGCTGACAAACAAGAGGTTCGTCGGAGGGATGATATTCATCTTATCGATGGTTACTCTCGCGATTCTGGGGCCTTGGCTCGCCAAGATCGAGCTCAGATGGTACCTAGAAAATGGTGTAAAGGAGGCCTTGGATCCGACCGCGAACATAGGGATCCCGTACTCTCCTCCATCCTCTCAACATTGGCTCGGAACGAACTCCTTCGGTCAGGACGTGTTCTTGCAGCTCGTCTACGGCCTTAGGAGCTCGCTCCTAATAGGAATAATAGGCGGTGGACTCGCTACGTTCATAGGACTCGTCGTCGGATTCGTCTCGGGATACTCTGGTGGGATGATAGATGAGCTGCTGATGATGCTCACGAACATCATGCTCGTCATACCGACTATGGCGGTTTTGATAATAATCGCTGCTTACCTTCCATACAGAGGAGTGATGATAGAGAGTGTGATAATAGGGTTCACTGGATGGCCGTGGACTGCGAGAGCCGTCAGATCCGAGACACTCTCTTTGAAATCCCGCGGGTTCGTTCACCTTGCTAGGATAAGCGCCGTGAAGCCGATGAGGATAATCTTCGGTGAAATAGCTCCCAACATGCTATCTTACGTTTTCATGGTATTCATCTTGCAGTTCGGAGGATCGATCCTCGCAGCCGTCGGACTTGACTTCATCGGGCTCGGACCGACGAGGGGAACTTCCTTGGGTCTTATGCTCCAGCAGGCGGTTCTGTGGAACGCGATACAGCTCGGTATGTGGTGGTGGATCATACCACCCGGGGCGATAATAACCGCACTCGTTGCGGCGCTCTACACCGTGAACACGGGACTCGATGAAGCTTTCAATCCAAAGCTCAGGGAGATGTGAGTGTGGACATACTGAAGGTAGATGACCTGAAGGTTTACTACAAGACGCTCAGGGGAAGCGTGAAGGCCATAGACGGCGTTACCTTCACCATAAGGAAGGGAGAGGTTCTCGGAATAGCCGGAGAATCCGGATGCGGGAAGTCCACCCTCGTGAACTTCTTCGTTCTCCCAAAGGAGCCGATGTACCACGCCGGTGGAAGTGTGATCTTGGAGGATAAGGATATCACGAAGCTCTCAAAAGATGAGCTTAGGAAAATAAGATACGAGAAGATCTCTATAATCCCTCAGTATTCCATGGATGCCCTCTCTCCGACGAAGAAAATAAGGGTGATCATAAGGGACATAATGAGAGAGCACGGAAGACATGTGGACTACAGGCTAGTTGAGGAGAGGCTCGAGATGGTCAACCTCTCAAAAAGAGTCCTTGATATGTATCCAGTTGAGTTATCCGGAGGAATGAGGCAGAGGGCGACGATGGTCGTCTCGACTCTGCTGAACCCGAAGATCCTGATCGCGGATGAGATAACCTCAGCTCTTGATGTGAGCACTCAGAAGTTCGTCATAGAGATGCTCATGGGGTTCATGGAGAAGAAAATAGTCGATTCGATGGTCTTCATAACACACGACCTATCGATACTCTATCAGATAGCGACGAGGGTGATGATACTTTACGCCGGGAAGGTCGTTGAGATAGGTCCGATGGAGGAGGTCATAAAGAGGCCTGTCCATCCGTACACGAAGGCTCTGCTTTATTCACTCCCCGAGATGAACGTGAGGTTCAAGGAGAAGAGGCTTGAGGGAATACCAGGACATCCGCCGCATCTTCTCAACCCGCCGAGGGGATGTCGCTTTCACGACAGATGCCCGATAGCCAAGAATAGATGCGAAGAGGAAGAGCCACCGATGATCAAGGTTGGAGAAGATCACTACGTGTACTGCTGGGAAGTGAAAGCGTGATAAAGATAGAGAACTTGACTAAGATCTACTCAACCGGTGTTGTTGGAAGGGGAGGGATAGTAGCGGTTGATGACGTCTCTTTTGAGATAAAGACTGGTGAGATTGTCTCGCTCGTTGGAGAGTCCGGATCTGGAAAGACTACAATAGGAAAGCTCATTTTGCGTCTCATAAAGCCAACGAAGGGGAAGATCTATTTCGCAGGTAGGGAGATATCCAGATACAAACCGCTCGAGTACTACAGAAATGTTCAAGGGGTTTTCCAGGATCCGTTCTCTTCTTTCAACCCGATATACAAGGTCGACAGGATATTTGAGAACGTCAACAGGTACCTTCTGAACCTTCCAAAGAGTGAATTTTGGGGAAAGGTCGAGGAATCTCTGAAAAGCGTCGGTCTGAATCCAAGAGATGTCCTCGGAAAGTACCCACACCAGATGTCGGGAGGGCAGCTTCAGAGAACTCTTATAGCGAGAGCCCTGGTCATAGGTGCAAAGTTTTTGGTGGCCGACGAGATAATAAGCATGCTCGATGCATCGACGAGGGTGGACGTTCTCAACATACTCGGGGATCTGAGAGACTCTATGGGGTTGAGTATACTCTTCGTAACGCACGATCTGTCGCTTGGCTACTACATAAGCGATACGACGGTGATAATGTACCGCGGGAGCATCGTCGAGATGGGGGACACAGAGAAGGTATTCAAGAATCCAGTCCATCCGTACACGAAAATGCTCCTCGAGTCCGTCCCGACCCTTGATAGGAAGTGGAAGCCGTCGGAGGAGATTTTCAAGGTGGAAGGGGACGTGACGAGTTTCAAAGGTGGATGCAAGTACTACTCGAGGTGTCCTTTCAGAAAAGACGTGTGCAGAGAGTTCGATGGAAAACTCTCGGAAGTCGAAGAGAATCACTGGGCGGCCTGCATTCTCTTTGGAGGTGATTGATGTGTTTGGGAAGGATTTTCTCTTCGGGGTTTCGATGTCTGGTTTTCAGTTCGAGATGGGCGGAAAAGATTCTCTGGATCCAAACTCCGACTGGTTCGTGTGGGTCAGGGATGGCGTGAACATAGCTTCCGGTCTTGTGAGCGGCGATCTCCCAGAGAACGGGGTCGATTACTGGAACAGATTCAAAGAGGATCACGAATTGATGAAGAGTTTTGGAATAAGCGCGATCAGGATCGGTGTCGAGTGGAGCAGGATATTTCCAAAGTCGACGAGAGAAGTGAAGGTGGAAATTGATAGGGATGGATCGGCTGTTAAAAGCGTAAAGATAACCGAGGAGAATCTGAGAGAGCTTGAAAAACTCGCTAATATGGAAGCCGTTGAAAGGTACAAAGAGATGATGAAGGATATAAAGGAAAAGGGAATGTGGCTCATGGTCAATCTGAACCACTTCACCCTTCCACTTTGGATACACGACCCGATAAAGGTAAGGAAGTACGGACTTGAAAGTGTAGAGGAAAACGGTTGGTACTCTGAGAACACCATCGTTGAGTTCGCGAAGTTTGCAGCCTTCTGCGCAAAAGAGTTTGGGGAGTTTGTAGACGCTTGGAGCACGATGAACGAACCACAGGTCGTGTCCTCGCTCGGGTACGTTCTGATAAACGCCGGATTCCCGCCGTCCTACCCGAGCTTTGAAGCTTACGTCAAAACCATGGTGAATTTAGCCCAGGCTCATTCGAGAGCTTACGACGCGATCAAGAATCTCTCAGATAAAGATGTTGGGATAATATACTCGTTCTCTCCGGCATATCCCGCTGGAGAGGATGGAGAGCACGTCGACATGGCGAACTACTACCAAAACTTCTGGTTCATGGACATGATAACCTCAGGAAGAATTGGAAAGCTACTTGAAGAGTTCATGGAAGTGGAAAGACCGGACATGGAGAACAAGTTGGATTTCCTCGGAATAAATTACTACACGAGGATGATGGTCGATGAGGGAGGACCTATGGGATGGAAGGTGCTTGGAGGTTATGGATACGGATGTGAGCCTTATTCGAAATCTCTGGATGGGTATCCGGTGAGTCAAGTGGGCTGGGAAGTCTATCCAAAGGGGCTTTACGATATCATAAGGATGCTGCACGAAAGGTATGAACTCGACATGATAGTGACCGAAAACGGAATAGCGGATCCGAGAGACTCACTGAGGCCATACTATCTGATATCTCACGTTTACGAAGTCGAGAAAGCTCTCTCTGAAGGTTATCCGGTTCTTGGATATCTTCACTGGTCGTTCATGGACAACTACGAGTGGTCGAAGGGTTTTGGCAAGAGGTTTGGTCTCGTTCAGGTCGATCTTGAGAGCAAGGAGAGAAACCCAAGACCGAGCGCTTACGTATACTCAGAGATAATAAGGAAAAGAACGACGAAGGGTATGGTGGAATCGGTTCCCTACGATGTTTGAAGGGGGAATGGGTTTTGAAGGTGACGATAAGGGATGTCGCTAAAGAAGCGGGAGTGTCAACCGCAACGGTTTCAAGAGTTATAAATGGGAGCGACAAGGTCTCGGATGAGACGAGAAAGAGAGTCGTCAAGGCGATAAAGAAGCTTGGATACAAACCGCTCAAGATCAGCAATCCAGCCGTCAGCAAGAAGCTCAGGATGATAGGAATACTCGTTCCTGATATCTTCGCGTATCACTATAGCGATATAGTCGAAGGAGCGGCGAATTACCTCTACGACAGTGGCTACGAACCTTTCGTGTACATGTTCCACAGAAAGCTTGAATCGGAGCTTTTAGCAATAGATTACTTCTTCATGAGTAAGGTGGATGGGCTCATAGTATGCACATCCAAGGAAGATGACGAGTATCTGAAGATCGTCGAGGATACCGCGATACCGGTGGTGACGGTCGATAGGGAGAACAGGGATTTCCGGTTCGATTCAGTGAACATAGACAACTACAAGGCCGGGAAACTGGTAGCCGGGTACCTCCATAGAAAGGGACACAAAAAGGTAGTCCACATAACGGGGAATCTTAACATACACTCCGTGAGAAAGAGGACAGAAGGTTTCGTTAAGAAATCTACAAAGCTCGGGATAGATGTAGATGTGATCGAGGGAACATTCGACGTGGGACACGCGTACTCTTTGATGAGAGAAAGGTTGAAAAAGGGGAGAGATTTCACCGCGGTTTTCACCTCATCAGACATGCTTGCGGTTGAAGTGATAAAGGCTCTAAAAGACGAATCCGTCGAAGTTCCAGATGAAGTCTCGGTGATGGGTTTTGACGATGCCTACTACGCGAAGTTCACGGTCCCTTCCCTGACAACCGTCAGACAGCCCCGTGTGGAGATGGGAGAGACTGCGGCTCAGCTGCTCATATCGAGAATAGAATCGACCGGTAGGGTGGTCACGAGGAAGATGATCTTGCCAGTTGAGATAGTCGAGAGAGAATCAGTTGCAGAGATTTAAAAAGGGAGCCTTCCGGCTCCCCTATCATTCCCAAGGATTCCATTCACCAGATAGGTACCTGTCTATGGCTTTTGCAGCCTTCTTTCCGGCCCCCATAGCTTCTATAACGGTTGCCGCACCCGTGACTATGTCTCCTCCCGCAAACACTCCCTTGACGCTCGTTGCACCAGTCTCTGGGTCAGCTTCTATGTATCCTCTCTTGTTTCTTTTGAGCTGCGGGAATTCGTCGAGGAGTATCCTCTGAGCCTGCTGACCTATCGCCTCTATAACCATGTCTGCCTCTATGAAGTCATACTCTCCCGTCGGTTTTGGCCTTCTTCTCCCATCGGCATCAGGCTCCCCGAGCTCCATGACGGCGCATTTTATACCTATCACATGACCTTCTTCATCGCCGACGTACTCGACTGGTTGTCTCAGCCAGTGGAACTCTATCCCCTCTTCGACGGCGTGATGGTACTCCTCAAGCCTTGCGGGCATCTCCTTTTCCGTTCTTCTGTAGGCTATCATCACCTTCTCGGCTCCGACCCTCAAAGCGGTTCTAGCAGCGTCCATCGCTGTATTCCCAGCTCCAACCACCGCAACCTTTTTTCCTATCATCACGGGCGTGTCGTACTCTGGGAATTTATAGGCTTTCATCAGGTTCACCCTGGTCAGGAACTCACTCGCCGAGTAGACTCCGTTCAAATTCGTTCCAGGGATCCCTATGAACTTCGGTGCACCAGCCCCGACTCCTATGAAAATCGCGTCGAACTCTTCCAGTATCTCGTCTATCGGAATCGTCTTTCCAACCACGACGTTCGTCTCTATTTTAACCCCGAGCCTCTTTATGTATTCAACCTCCCTCTCGACGATTCTCTTTGGAAGTCTGAACTCCGGAATCCCGTAGATCAGGACCCCGCCGGCCTTGTGAAAGGCCTCGAATATCGTAACATCATATCCAAGTTTCGCCAAATCTGCTGCCGCTGTGAGACCGGATGGACCAGCTCCAACAACCGCGACTCTCTTTCCCTTCTTCTCTTTTATCTCAGGCAGTTTCATCTCTCCACGCTCCGCTTCCCAGTCCGCTACGAACCTCTCGAGCCTTCCAATAGCGACGGGTTCGAATCCCGGGATCTTCGCGACGACACATTGAGCCTCACACTGGTTCTCTTGCGGACAAACCCTTCCGCAGACCGCGGGTAGGTTGTTGTAGAGTTTTATGGTGTCTATCGCTCCTTGGAAGTCTCCCTCTTTTATGTACTTTATGAAAGTCGGTATGTCTATGTGGACCGGACAGCCGCTAACACACGGCTTCGTTGGACAGGTGATACACCTCTGGGCTTCCTGTATGGCTTCCTCCGGCGTGTATCCAAGTGCGACCTCATCGAAGTTGTGTATCCTTACCTTCGGATCCTGCTCGCTTATCGGGGTTTTGTGCGGTTGCCTCTTCATAGCCACGAAACATCACCTGCCTTTTCAAGGAACTTCTCAAACGCTTCTTCTTCTTTCTCCTTGTACTGCTTGAGTCTCCTTATGAGCTCGTCCCATTCGACCTGGTACCCGTCGAACTCCGGCCCGTCCACACAGGCGAACTTTATCTCTCCACCGACCGTCACCCTGCACGCTCCGCACATCCCAGTTCCATCAACCATTATCGGGTTCAATGAAACCCACATCTTCGGTATGCCGAGCTCTTTTCCCTTAAGCGCGGCGAATTTCATCATTATCGTTGGTCCAACCGCCCAAGCTATGTCGAAGTCCATCCCTTTTTCTTTGACGAGGTACTCCATCGCGTCCGTGACAACTCCCTTCATTCCGAGAGATCCATCATCAGTCGTTATGACTATATCTCCAAACTTCTTGAACTCCTCCTGCATTATCACGTACTCAGCGCTCCTACCCCCGAGTATAGCCGTTATCTTGTTTCCAGCTTCTTTGAGGGCCTTCGCTATTGGATGGAGCGTCGCTATACCAACACCTCCACCTATGAGAAGCACCTTTCCGTACCTATCGATCTCACTCGGTCTTCCAAGAGGTCCAACAACGTCTAATATCTCATCTCCTTCTTTCATCGTGCACAGTTCATACGTAGTCTTTCCAACGGCCCTAACGATCATCCTGAAAGCCCCTTCTTCCGGATACGTATCCGCGATAGTAAGCGGTATACGCTCCCCTTTCTCGTGGAGTCTTATAACTATGAAGTGCCCCGGTTTTGCGTGTTTTGCAATCCTCGGAGCTTCAACGACGAAATCATGAACCAGATGAGCTAACTTCTGCTTTTTCAGTATTTTGTGAGGCACCTTCTTCCCTCCCTTTGAATAATTTCGCGACCTTTCTCGACATCGATCTTATCCTCATTATGTACTCCTGACGCTGAGAGACGGATATGGCGTTTCTCGCATCTAGCAGGTTGAAGATATGGGAAGCCTTGATCACCTTCTCGTACGCCGGAAGGTAAAGTCCCTTCTCAACGAGCTTCTCGAATTCCCTGTAATGGTCTTCGAAATGCCTGAAGAGCGTTTCCGTATCCGCCTCCTCGAAGTTGTAGATCGACTGCTGACGCTCGTTCTCCAGGAACACGTCGCCGTATTTCAAGTTCTCGTTCCAGCTTATGTCAAAGGCGTTGTCAACTTCCTGAAGGAACATCGCTATCCTCTCAATGCCGTAGGTTATCTCGAGTGGAATTTCCTTCAGCTGGATGCCGCCAACTTGCTGAAAGTACGTGAACTGCGTTATCTCCATACCGTCGAGCCAGACTTCCCATCCAACTCCCCAAGCTCCAAGTGTTGGGGATTCCCAGTTATCCTCAACGAACCTTATGTCGTGTTCCTTTGGATCGATTCCAAGGTACTCTAAAGATCTTATGTAAAGGTCCTGCGAGTCTTTTGGAGATGGCTTTATTATCACCTGGAATTGGAAGTACCTTTGGAGTCTGTTCGGGTTCTCGCCGTACCTTCCATCCGTCGGTCTTCTCGAAGGCTGAACGAAGGCAACTCTCCAGGGACCTCTCCTTAAGACTCCAAAGAAAGTCGAAGGATGAAAAGTCCCAGCTCCCATCTCCATATCATAAGGCTGGTCTATGAAACAACCGTTTTTCGACCAGAATTCCTGGAGTTTGAATATCACCTCTTGAAGATACACCGCTATCCCTCCTGAGTGTATGCTACAAAAGTTTCACGCGACTCTTCAAGTGATCATATTGTACAGCAACGAGCTTTAAAAACAAAAAACCCCGCCAAAACGGCGGGGATATTTTCTCAAGATCGATCACAAATGTATCGCCTTTCCTTCTGCTTCTTCAAACGCTCCTAAGAGCGATTCGGATATAGTCGGGTGCGGGTGTATTGTCCAGGCGAGCTCGTCAACGGTTAAGCCGTGCTTGAGTGCAACCGTTCCTTCCATTATCAGCTCTGATGCAAACGGCCCGACTATTGTGACTCCAAGAACCTTTCCACTGGATTTTTCGTAAACAACTTTCGCGAATCCTTCCCTCTCTCCCATAGCTGTTGCCCTTCCGTTTGCCGACATCGGGAACTTCGCAACAGCATGCCTTTCTTCGTCCATGTCCTTTTCCTTCAACCCAACGCTCGCAAGCTCTGGGCTACTGTATATCACTGCCGGGACGGCACGAAGATCGACTTTCTTCTCTTCGCCCTTTATGTTGTACGCCGCCACGATCCCTTCGTGGAATCCAACGTGGGCGAGCATGATCTTTCCTCTGACGTCTCCAGCCGCATAAATATTCTCAATTCCCGTTCTTAAGTTCTCGTCAGTCTTTATCCCTTTTTCAACCTTAACTCCGAGACTCTTCACGTCGTCTCCGACGTTTGGCCTTCTTCCAACCGATAAAAGGATTTTCTCAACATCCAGATCGAAGTTCTCGTTTGGAGATTCCACGGACACCCTGTATCCAGCGTCAGTCTTTTCAACGGACTTGACTTTTGAAGACTCGAATATCTCAACCTTCAGAGCTTTCAACGCTTTCCTTACGACACCGGCTGCGTCCTCATCCTCCGCCGGAAGTATGTGTTCCATCAGCTCAACGACGTAAGTTTTAACCCCAAGCGCGGAGAAGAAATTCGCCATCTCAATACCTATCACGCCACCACCAACTATGAGTATGGATTTCGGTAGTTCTTCCATCTTGAAGACATCATCACTCGTCCATATTCCATCAACCTCGTTAAATGGCGGAAAGATCGTTGGAACGGATCCGGTGGCTATCAGAACGCTTTTCGTTTCGAACATCTCGTCTCCCACTTTCACAACTCCCGGTTTTTCCAAGACAGCTGTGCCCTTTCTGTAATCTATCCCATTTTTCTTGAAAAGATACTCAACTCCCTTTCTGGACGAAATGATCGCCCTCTCCATATGC
>JALVXE010000076.1 GCA_027038385.1 Thermotogaceae bacterium | reverse complement strand
CTCCCATAGAGACCCAGACATCGGTGTATATCACATCTGCCCCGTTGACTCCTTCTTCAACGTTGTCCGTGAACGATATCTCAGCCCCTGTTTCTTTCGATATCTCAAAGGCTTTTTTCACAAAATCCTCATCCGGCCTCAACTCTTTTGGTGAGACTATTACGTATTTCAATCCCATTTTCGCAGCACCTATCATCAAAGATCTTGCCATATTGTTTCTTCCATCACCCATGAACACCAATTTTATCCCCTTGAGTTTTCCAAAATTCTCTTCAATCGTCATGAGGTCGGCTAAAACTTGTGTCGGGTGGCACAGATCTGTCAGGCCGTTGTAAACTGGAACTCCGGAATACTCTGCAAGGATTTCGACGTGTTCCTGCTTGAACCCTCGGAACATTATCGCATCCACCATCCTACCGAGGACTCTCGCGGTGTCCTCAACGGATTCTTTCGCTCCAAGTTGTATGTCGTTTTTCGATAAGAATATGGCATGCCCACCCTCTTCCGTGAAGGCGCTTTCAAATGCGAGTCTAGTTCTCGTGGATCTCTTTTCAAAGAGCATCGCCAAGGTCAAACCTTCAAACCTCCTGTGTTTTGCCCTCGACCTCGATTCCGACTTCACCTGCTTTGATATATCCAGAAGGTACCTTATGTCCTGTGGTGAGTAGTCCAGTAGGGTTATGAGAGATCTACCCTTGAGGTTGTATCCCACGATTCTCACCTCCAGATCTTCTGAATTTCTCCACGATCTTGATTATGCGGTCTGGAAGATCCTCAATTGTTCCATCCTTCCAAAACTTGAAAACGTCCACCATTATCACACTTTCTCTTTTTCCCCGAACCACCGCGTGATCGAGAACGCCTCCTCCGAAGAATAAAAAAACAACGAAGTCCGCCTTTCTGAGTTCGAAATCCTTTTCCCTAGATCTTATCAGTACACCCATTCTGTGCTTTAAATACTTCTTTCTATCCATCCAGTACCTTCTAAACCTATCCAGATCCATCCTCCTGACCGATTTCAAAACACCGTAGAAATCTCCTCCAACAACTTTTTCATATTCATCGAGGAGTGGTTTGAAGCGCCTTTTCATCTTTTCCCAGAAGTTTCTCCACTCGGATTTGTCATAAGAGAGAATTCTCAGAAAATCGTCAACGTGGTTCTCAAGGATGCTTCTCATAAAACCATCTCCAGGATATCCTTTATCTTTCTTTTCAGATCTTCCAAAGTTCCATCGTTCTCAACAACTACCCCCACCATGTTCACATCCCTCTGATTTTCCCATATCCTTTTGAAGTCTTCATCCGTGAGATGCGGCTTCCTCCTTTTGGAATTTTCATAACTGCTTATCACTGTGATGACGAAATTACAAATCTCGATGAGATTCATCCTCTCAAGGAGTGCACAATCTATGATTACATCTTTTTTGCTAGCCATCATCACTCTCTCTCTCATCCGCGGGTGAAGAATTCGCTCGAGCTCTTTCAATTTTTCCTCATTTTCAAACACTACCCTTGCCAGTTTTTTCCTGCTCACAGTGTTTCCGTCAAAGACTCGATCTGTGAAAATCTCTCGTATCTTTGATTTCACATCATCTTCTTCTAAGACCTCATGCCCTATCTCATCGACATCGACAACTTTGTAGCCGGTGAGATCGGATATTATCTTGGACACGGTACTCTTACCGCTTCCTATCTTCCCGGTGACACATATCACCAAAGCTTCTCACCACTCTCCTCGACCACCTCTTTTATCTTCTCAAACTCACTCTTTGTAATAACGGCAAAGTCGTAATCAACATCTATCCTTTCCATGATATCCTCGAGCTTGTCAGACATGGAATCGTTGACCACGACTATAACGGTGTTATCCCCAAAAGGCCCTTCCTTCATAAGGTAGACGGCTTCTGGTTTCAACATTTCCTTGAGAACTTCTATGTTCATTCACATCCCTCCCAGTTTGTAATACACGATTCCAATTATCTCATGAGAAAACTCTGTTAAAAAATCTAAAGCGTTCTCCGACGGAACGAAGGAATATGGTCTAAGATCACCTATCAAAAAATCTGTTGGAACGGGAACAGGATCCTTCCCCAATTTTTTGAAAACCATCAAAGACCTCCTCATGTGAACAGCAGAGGTAACCAGGTTGAACTTCCTTGGAATTTTCTTTGATAGAAAGAGCGCATTTTCTTTCGTACTTCTCGATCTTCTTTCAGTCACCACATCATTTTCTGGAACACCCCAGCTTATCAAAACACTCTTCATAACGCTCGCTTCATCGACGCCTTCGAAAACCTTTCCTCCGCTCACGTATATCTTTCCTCCGTATCTCTTCCAAATCTCGAAGGCTTTTTCCAACCTAAAAAGCGTTGCTCTCGTTGGGACATAGCCGTCTTGAGTTTTCAGTATCCCCCCGCCTAGGACCACGGTGTCAGACCTTACGGGTTCTGAACTCACAGTCCATAGAGATTGAATAGGCAGGAGTAAGAGCTCGCTGAGAGATAAATAAGAGAAAATCGCCAAGAAGAGATAAACCGCCTTTTTCTTGAAAACGTAAAGAACCACAAGAGCTGTCACAACTATTCCCGGAAACTGAACGAAAGCTCCCACTAGCTTTTCCAATCCTCAACCCTCCTGAGCTTCTCACCGTCGAATTTGAAAATCCCCCTGTGAGAACTCAAAAGATCGGATATAACCCTAAGGATGTTCTTTCTGTCGCTCTCGTTTTCCACGAAATCTATCTTATCCGCGTCGACCACAAGGAGCATACTCTCCTCGTAGCTGGAGAACATGTCCTCGTAAAGCTCCCTTATGAGCTTCCAGTAGTTCAGATCGACATTCTGTTCGTAATCTCTTCCTCTCTTTCTCAACCTCTTCACGGCGGTCTCCACACTGCACCTAAGGTATATCATCAAGCGTGGTGGAACGACATGCTCCACGAGGTTATCGTACATCTCCCTGTAGACTTCCCACTCGAGATCACTCATCATCCCGAGTTCGTGTTGGGCCTTTGCGAAGAGGAAGTCTCCGTATATGGATCTATCCATAAC
>JALVXE010000075.1 GCA_027038385.1 Thermotogaceae bacterium | reverse complement strand
CTTCAAATGAGGTTGGAGCTATACTGGTGCATTTTTCAACGGATTACGTATTCGACGGAAAGAAAGAGGCTCCATATACCATAGCAGATAGGCCAAATCCTTTGTCCGAATATGGAAAGAGTAAGCTCCTTGGAGAAGAATTCGTAAGGTCGTTAACGACAAGACACATAATCATAAGAACGAGCTGGGTGTTTGGAGATGGAACGCAGAATTTTGTTCACAAGGTGATGAGCTGGTCAAGAAAATACAAAACCCTGAGGATAGTCGTTGATGAGGTGTCCTCACCTACATACACAGAGGATCTTGCAAAAGCTACGGTTGATCTTTTAAAAGTAGGCGCATTTGGGTTGTTTCACATAACGAACTCTGAAAGCGCATCAAGATATGAGTTTGCAAAAGAGATTCTAAACATAGTTGGATGGAATGGAAAGGTAGAGAAAGCAACACAAGAGGATTTCAAACTTTTAGCAAGGCGGCCTAAATATTCCGTACTTGATAACTTCGCTTTAAAGGAAGCCATAGGATACAACCTCAGAAGTTGGAAGGAAGCATTAAGGGAGTTCTTGAAGAGGTGATATCGTGACATACCTTGTAACGGGAGGAGCGGGATTCATAGGTTCGAATTACGTCAGAAACCTTTTAAAAAATGGCGAAAGGGTAATAGTGCTTGATGCGTTTACATATGCCGGAAATCCAGATAACTTGAAGGAATTCACAGATAGATTTTTTCTCCCAAAAAGCTACACGGAAGTTCATCCTATAAGAGCCGATACATCATCTTGGAGAATAGATGTAGATCAATCCTGGGTAGAGATGACCAAAAATAGGTGGAAAAGAAAGTTTGAAGGATACAAAATAACTGAGCTAACTCAAAAGTCTCTTGATAGTTCTTTAAAAGACACGAATTTAGCCGTTGTGATTGGAAACATCGTTGATAGAGATTTAGTCCAGTTCCTCATGAAAAGTGTCGATGTTGTGATTCATTTTGCTGCAGAAACTCATGTGGATAGGTCGATATTAAGGGCGGATGAGTTTGTAAAGACTGACATATACGGAACTTATGTGCTTCTTGAAGCGGCAAGAAGTTCAAAGGTAGAAAAATTCGTTCATGTATCAACGGATGAAGTGTATGGACAAGCGATGGACAAAAAGTTCAAAGAGGAAGATCCGATTAATCCAAGAAATCCCTACTCTGCAAGCAAAGCGGGAGCGGATAGACTTGTATGGGCGTACAGTCAAACCTATGGCCTTCCGGTGATAATATTAAGACCTTCAAACAATTTTGGACCATATCAGTATCCGGAAAAACTCATACCTGTCGTTATAACGAGGGCTCTCAGAAATGAAGAAATACCCGTGTATGGAGACGGAAGACAGGTAAGAGACTGGCTTTATGTACAAGACACAGCTAAGGCTATTGATTTAGTCATAGAAAAAGGAAGGATAGGAGAAGTCTACAACATAGCTGGCAGGAATGAAAGAGAAAATATATATGTAGTTAAGACGATACTGAAACTTCTCAATAAATCTGAGAGATTGATAAAGCATGTAAAAGACAGGCCGGGCCATGACAGAAGGTACGCTCTTGATGACATCAAGATAAGAGAGCTTGGATTTAGCTCTGCTCGTTTTGAAGATGTTATAGAAGATGTGGTCAAGTGGTATGTGGATAACAAATGGTGGTGGGAGAAGATCTTGGAAATGGATACAGAGTATAAAGCATTTGTGGAAAGATGGTATAGTGAAAATGCTGAACAACCCTAGGGGGAGTGGGATGGTGAGATATTGTAATAATGTCCTCAAGGATTTAACAGAGAAAATTAGTAATTACGTTTCATCTGATAGTTTAGAAGAACTAACCATTGCGGAGAATCGTTTCAAAAATTTAGGTATAAAGATCGGGGATAAATTCATAAGCCTGTACAGCATTTCAAGAAGTATCCAAGGTATCTTTTTAACCTCTGAATTGCTGGAAACCCTTTGGGGAAGAGTGTTTATGGATTGGTTGTATTTGCGGAACGGTTTCGGATACCTTTACGAATACCTTTTTGAGAGAGAAAAGTTAGAATTTGTAATGGATCATCTTAAGGATAATCTGTCGAAGAAGATCTTTTGTGACTTTATAAAACTAAATATTCTTCATGTCTTCGCAGGTGTAAACTATTTGGCTTCAGAGACAGCATTTCAACGGTTTGAAAAGACTTTTGACATCATAGGAATCAAGAACAAGAAGATGGTAGACTACTACATCGAGGCGATCAAAAATTCGCCGAGTAGACCTTACAGTAGAGACAGTAAATTCTCACTGATAAATACACCAAATGGTGAAATCGTCGTAGATCTATCCAGTCCGGGAGTAATTGTGTCAATAATCCAGTCCTTCTACATGAGGCAGTATTACCACCCTATGATCAAACCAAACAAAGGAGATGTCGTCTTTGACTTAGGAGCCTTCGATGGAATAACAACGCTGAGTTTCGCACTTTCGGGATCTGATGCTGTCTACGCTTTTGAACCAAATAAAGAGATGGTTAACATGATAGACTCCATAATGAATTATAATCGAGTATCCTCCAAAGTAGAGATAGTTCCATTGGCAGTGGATGAAAAATCAGGTGCAGTTAAACTCGTTGAAAGATCTGGCCCAGCAGGAAACTTCACGTTAGAGAGTGGGTCAGATAGCAACAATGAGGTAGCCGCCACATCACTAGATGATTTCGTTCAGCAAAACCAAATTTCGAAAGTAGATTTTATAAAGCTGGATATTGAAGGTGCGGAAATTCGAGCTCTGAGAGGTGGAAAAAACGTGTTAAAGAAATTTCATCCTAAGCTAGCTATATCTATATATCACAGACCAGAGGATCCCTATGAGATCCTGAATTTTCTTTTGGAATCCGGATATAGGGACTTTTACCTCAGCCACAAATGGCAGTCCACAGCTGATGTTGTCATGTTCGCAATATAAAATTTCTTAGCTTTTCCAAATACGATTTGCACTTTTTATATAAACTTAGAATTTTTTCTTGATGGTCAGTTTGGAAATCGTAATGATACAATCTCATGTTCTCTAAGCCCTCCAACACCTTCATGAGTATCACATACAC
>JALVXE010000074.1 GCA_027038385.1 Thermotogaceae bacterium | reverse complement strand
GTTCGTCTGCTCTGTTATGCCGGTTATCATCTCGAGTATCTCCGTTATCGCACTAACGGACTTTTCAAGATGATCCGCCTTCTCCTTCATCGTCATAGCCTGATCGCTAACACTCGTCACTTTTTCAACCATCGCATCTATGGTTTCCATTCCCCTGTTGGAAGAGTCCAGTATGTCGTTCATGTTGGCGGACAAATCTGTTGCGGAATCCGCAACAGAGACCGCCGAATTCGCAACCTCTTGAACGTTTCCATCGACTTCGTTGAGTATGTCGGAAGCCTTCGCAAGGTCATCCGTTATCTCATCAGTCTCAACTTTAACTCTCTCAGAAGTCTCCTCCATACCAGAAACGGCTTCGGCGATCTCACTGATCGATCTGCTGAGAACCTGAGCTTGCTCCTCAAGACTTTCAACAAGAGCCACAAGATTGTCCATGAAAGCGTTGAGGTTCTCCGAAATCTTTCCTATCTCGTCTTTGGTCAATACCGGGAGTCTGTAGGAGAGATCAGCCTCACCCTTCGCCAACTTCTCAACGGAATTCAGAATATCCTTGACCGGATTGAGAACGCTCTTTGAGTAGTAGTAGATAAACAGAGCCACTATTCCAGCCCCTATTATAAGGAATATCAGCTGGAGGTTCTTCATGAGCTCGACCTTCTTATCAGCGTGGTTTTGAAACATAAAGACCGCTTTGTTCATCTCCTTAAGGAGCGGAATGTTGTTTGCGAGGACGTACTTTATCGCATCTCTATCTCTTCCCTTGGTCTCTATGATCCTCTCTATATTCTCACTAAAAGGCTTCCACATATTCATGACCTTCGTGAGCTGATCGTAAACATCTTTGTAGCCTGCCGGTGGAAGCATAACCTGTTTGTTTGGATCATCTGGATTGTTTATATCAAGAGGTGCCTTCCCACCATCCCTGAGTGCTCTCAGCGTCACATCGAAAGTCTTCATGGTCTTCGGTATGACGCTTATGTAACTTTCCTCACCTGTGGCTATCGCGAGCGCCTCTTTCGACATCTTCTGTGTGAGCATCCTCTGGCGACCGGCCAGATTTATCACAACCGCATCGTCTTTCTGCATCTCCGTTATGATGAGGGTTGAGACGTAAATCACCGCTATGAACGCGAGTATAACTATCAGTGGAATCGCCAACTTGACTCCGAGCGACTTCATCCTGTATCCCCCCTTCATCCACTGTGAAGACTTTTCGAAATTATACCAGACGGCAAGACAAATATCCATTAAATCCCCAAAGTTTGACTGAAGCTGTGATCTTATGCAATAATCAGCTTAGCGGTGGAGGTGAGCACATTGCCGAAGATCTCTGAAAAGATCGGTAGTATAGAGAAAGCGATAGCAGAACTGGCACTCCTTCATAAAGAAACTCAAGAAGAGCTCAAGAAGCTCTCTGAAGATGTCAGAGATTTTAAGGAATGGTCAAAGCAAAACATCGCGGAGCTTCGTGAGATTTCAAGAGGTTTGAAAGAAGAGTCCGAAAGGTTCCACAACGAGATGGAGGAGTTCAAAGAGTGGTCAAAGCAGAACATCGCTGAGATAAGAGAGAACTCCAAAAGGTTTGAAGAGTGGTCAAAGCAAAATATTGCAGAGATCAGAAAAGAGTCCGAAAGGTTCCACAACGAGATGGAGGAGTTCAAAGAGTGGTCAAAGCAGAACATCGCTGAGATAAGAGAGAACTCCAAAAGGTTCGAGGAATGGTCAAAGCAAAATATTGCAGAGATCAGAAAAGAGTCTGAAAGATTTCACAACGAGATGGAGAAGTTCAAAGAATGGTCAAAACAAAATATCAAAGAGATGAGAGAAAACCACGAGAAATTCGCAAAAGAAATGCAGGAGTTCAAAGAGTGGTCAAAACAGAACATCAGAGACCTCAACAAAAAGTGGGGAGACTTGGCGAACAAGATGGGCACGGTAGTTGAAGATATCATAGCTCCCGCCCTTCCTGAGATAATCAGTAAATACTTTGACTGTGAAAAGCCAATCTCCATAGCGCAAAGGATAGTGAAAAGAAAGCCTTCCGACCTGTCCAAAGTCAGGGAATTCGATGTTATAGTGGACTGCGGCGATGTGGTCATACTCAACGAGACAAAGTCCAACCCTAACCAAAAAAGCGCTCAAAGGTTTGTAGAATTCATAAGAAGTGGGGAGTTTTTCGAGTACTTTCCAGAGTACAAGGGCAAAAAACTCATTCCGATATTCTCCACACTGAACATGCCTGATAACGTCAAGAAATACCTGAGCAAGAACAACGTATACGCTATGGGGATGAAAGGTGAGTACATGGATATTTTGAATTTCGACGATGTGAGTCTCACCTGAGCACCGGCACGGGAATTCCAAGAAAATTCACCCAGAACACGACATCCCTTAGCGCCGGGAAGGGATTCTCCATTACCGCCAGCTCATCTTCCATCAGTTTGGAATCGAACCTGTAGACCTTCCCATTCCTCAAAACCGCACCCATCGATCCGAAAAATTCTCCTTCCAAGCCCCCTTCGACCTTTTCCACATCGTCAAGTCTCAGAGCGTAGAAAGCCTGCCCGCTCTTTACGACCATAACGCGTTCCCAGACCCTGTCGCTCGGAACCTCTATGACGAAAGTCGTTCCCTTACCTTTCTCCGTTCTTATCGATATCGATCCTCCTATAGACTCTATGAAAGTCTTAACGGAAGACAGCCCAACTCCCCTTCCACCTCCAAGATCAGCTTTGTCCTTCGTTGAAAAGAAAGGCTCGAATATCACCATCAAGAGATCCTTCTCGTCCTTTGGAATCTCCTTTCCGAGATCTTCGAGCTTTTTCTTGACCTTCTCAAAATCTATACCCCCTCCGTCATCCGATACCTCTATTATTATCTTCTTTCCAGAAGACCTCCCGGAGATTTTCACAACGCCCTCACGCGGCTTTCCGGCTCTCTCCCTTTCTTCTGGCTTCTCTATCCCGTGAACTACCGCGTTCTTCACCACGTGAACGAGTGCATCCCTGACGGATGACGCTATCTCCTTCTTAACCCTAACCCCTTTCGCGTCGAGCTCAAACCTCACCAGCTTTCCTTCCCTCGAAGCCTCCTCGTAAACGAGCCTGTCA
>JALVXE010000073.1 GCA_027038385.1 Thermotogaceae bacterium | reverse complement strand
CGTATATCATATCACCATTTTCTAAACGAAAACTTGAAAGCTTATCGAGGTTCAACGTTTGAAAATCGTAAACCTTGTTCTTCCTGAAGAGTTTGATTTCCTTTATCATATCTGGGTTCATCGACACACCGGCTTCTGCCAATACTTTTATCAGTGTTGTGTCATCGTCTATCTTGTACATCCCAGATTTAACTGATCCCCAGCTTCCAAATACCCCTACATACATCGGTTTTGGTATGAATACAACATCACCACTTCGAAGCTCTGGATCGTACTTTTCGTCGCCTTCTTTCAAGTACTTGGAGAAATCCACGCATATAACTTTTCCGTTTCGAATTATGTGGATGTTTTCAGGTGAGATTCCAACTAACCTATTTTTACTTTGAACAAGCGCTAAAACGGCAGACAGCTTCCTTTGACTCTTTTTCAGCCCCGAAAGATCATAGACTCCGTTTATGAGACCGTGAAAGTACACCCATTCTGAATGTTTCTTTTCCACGTAAACTGCGGCAACTGATGATGGGAGGAGTCTTTTTAAAACTCTCTGTATCATATCTTGAATCTCTTTCGGGGTTTTTCCCACAACTTTTGTGTAACCGATATAAGGAAGGGATGTAAATCCATCGAAATCCACGGGCACCGTCTTGCTGATTAATTCTCCCATTTGTAGGTATATGTCTATTGACAGCACATCCCCTGGTTGCACCTCGTAGGCCATCAAAAAAGTGGTTATCAACGTTACTGCAATGATTAAAACCTTCCTTTTCACGACAACCACCTCACCTTGTTAAAGACAACCCCAAAGAGCTTTCCTTGAAGCTTCCTATAAAGCTCTTCAGATAGAGATTTATCAGACTTCATCTCAGTTATCACAAGTAGCGAAGAATCTGATGCATCTACGAGATTCAAGAGATCTATTATTCTTCTTTCGTAAGACGGTGAATCTACCACTGTGATGTCAAAAGATGAATCAACGTTTGAAAGCTCCTTCCAATCTGAAAGTGATAGAAATTGGATCCTTCCGATCCTGATAAGCCTTGCGGAAGGCTCAGAAATCCCAAATCTTCTGGATAGGTCTTTCTTTTCGAAGTCTCCATCTACGAGCAGTACGTTTCTTCCGATACTCGAGAG
Source organism: Thermotogaceae bacterium (assembly GCA_027038385.1). Lineage (GTDB taxonomy): Bacteria > Thermotogota > Thermotogae > Thermotogales > Thermotogaceae > WGAO01. The sequence goes on along the minus strand of JALVXE010000073.1, from coordinate 11,807 downwards.
TTTCTCCGCGATTTTCAGCGATATACTGCTCTTCCCTTCCCCTTCGCTTGGGCCGCACACGAGAAGCTTTCCAGTGTAGTTTCTGAGATCGGCAACAATTCTTTCGACGTCTTTGTCAAGCTCACCCTTTCTTATGGTGTAGTAATCGCTTATATCATTCATCCTGGCAAATATGATGTGATCGGCGACGTTTTTATAAGACGATTCTTTCCAGAACACCGCGAGTACTCCTAGGAATATTCCCATCGACAATCCGACAGCTCCGAGAAAGACTTTTGATACCTCTTTGGGAATATCGGTGTACTTAGGAGGAGATATTACTGTTACGGGATGTACGGATGATATCTCAGAGAGCATCACCTGTATTTGTTGTTGCCATATGAATGACAGAAGGTTTTTGTAAACATCTATATCGGATTTTATAGCCGTGAACTCACTCTCAAGATCTATCATCTTGTTTATCCTCTCCTTGAGATCTCTCAGAATTTTTTCTGCGGCTGCAATTCTTATATCCGAATCCTTGAGTTTTAGGGAGTTTTCAAGAATCATCTTTTCTATGTCGTAAAACCCGATCGGATTGCTCGCAAGAGATTTTCTGAGCGACTCTATCTTAGACTTGAGATCTTCTATTTGAGCTTTCGTCTTTTTGATCTCTATATAGTCCTCAGGGTAGACGGCTCGAAGTGCGGAAAGTTGACTCTCAAGATCACTCAACTCTTTGTTGAGATAACCCATCATCTGCGGATCTTTGAATGCGGGCATTTCCTTGAGTTCTTCCAAGAGTTCGTAGTTTTCTGCATTGAGCTTTGATACAGCAACCTTCGATGCAGAAAGCGTAGTTTTTATCTTGTACTCCATGCTCTTAAGATTCAAAAGCTCATTCTCTAGAGATACTACGTCGTTTTTCTTCTGAAATTCGATGAGTTTCGACAACTTCTTCCTGAATTCATCGTATGTTTGCTTTCTCTTCTCGGTCAGGAACTCTATCTTTTTTTCGGCACTTTGGGATCTCATCGATTCTATCTTCTCCTTGAATTTGTCTATCAAACCGCTGACCATTTCATAGCCAAGCTTTGGATCTTTGGACTTGTACTTGACAGATATGAGAGCGGATTTCCCAAGTGTAGATACTTCCAGATTTTTCCTGACGTTCCTGTAAGCCAATTCCAGAAGGTCTTCTTTTGTATATCCGAGTTTTTTTAGCTTTTTCAAATCTTTATCTTTTATTATCTTGTTTAGTATGTTCTTTTCGTTTATAACGCTCTCCACTATACTTCTACTCTTCATTATCTCTATGTAATCATCAACGTTCCCTTCCCCGCCAACTGGGAAGGAGAATCCCCCGAAGCTGAGCGAACTCACTTTCGTCCCCTCGACTTTGACCACTGCGCTGATCTCGTATTTCTTCGGAAGGATTTTGTATATCCCAACGGTTGCGGCTGTAACTAGCACGACCGTGATCAGAAACAGCCATTTCCATCTTTTGAATATCCTGATCATATCCGACAAATCCAGTTCCACTTCTTCGCTCCTCCTTGTGCTGAGGGGTAGATGTGTGAAATTCTACCACTTTGAGCAGTTTGATCAATTGAATGAGAAGGCTGGATTCGAATTCAGGATGCCCAGGTGTTAGAATTCCATCTGGAGGTGGAAACGTTGATAATAAAACGTCATCTCATATACGTGGACGCTAAGGCCGTTAAGAAGATCGGCTCGAGATCAGATGAAAAAGAGAGCAAAGGAGACGAAATCATACAGAAGGCGCGAGCAGAGGCTCAGAGAATACTGGAAAATGCTAAGAAAGAAGCTGGCGAGATCTTGAGTGGTGCACAAAACGAAGCTCAGAAAATACTGGAAGATGCAAAAGCCAGAGCGGATGAAATAGTCAACTCAGCAAAGGCTGAGATAGATGCAAAGCTATCCGAGATAGAGGCTTTGAAAGCCCGTATATCCTCGTTTAGCGAGAGACTCAACGAAAGCTTGAAAGAGCTATCAGAGCAACTCACAGATGAGGCTCTTCCAGTGTTCAAAATCATATACAGGAAGATCCTCGAGAAAGATCTGGATGAGGACTTGGCCAAAAGGAGGATAGAATCGGCGCTTGAAAAGATCTTCCATTCAGATGGAGTGGTATTGAAGATATCTCCAAAGGACGCAGAAAGATTGTCTGATGTCATAGAAGATTTAAAGTCCCAGGGTTTTGGTGTCCAGATCGATCCCGATTTATCTGAAGGTGATGTTCTTGTTGAGACTAAAAGAGGAGTTGTAGACAAGACCACATCCTTCAGGTGGAAAATGATAGAGGATGTGCTGGATGAAATTCTCTGAAAGGAGTGATCAGATTTGGAATGGGATCTCTCTCTGATATACGAAAGTAAGGAGAAAGCTTTGAGGGATTCTGAAGAAGCTGTGAACCTTTCAAGAAATCTTCTTGACACGGACGTGAAAAGTCTTGACAAAACTTCATTGAAAAGTTTTTTTGAAAAGATAGAGGACGTTTTGTGGAAATCTCTGCTCCCTCTTCAATACGCTTCTCTTCTTTTCTCCAAAAACATGCAAGACGTGGAAGCTCAGAAACTCTACGGGATTTTCCAGAAGAATTATTCTCTCGTTGACGAGAACATATCCGCTGTTAAAGCCAAGCTCTCTGCTCTTTCTGTAGAGAGGCTGGAGGAGTTAAAAGACGTTGAAAACTATTCTCACGTTGTTGAGAGAATAATCGAGGAGAAAGAGCATACTTTGCCAGAAGAAGCAGAAAAGGTCTTTTCTGCTCTCAGCGTCTCCCGAAGAGATGCAGCTGCTGACACCTACGAAAAGCTTGCAGCCTCCTACACTTTCGAGGTCGATGGAAGAAAGATGACAGGTGAAGAGGTGAGGGCTCTCAGATATCAGAAGAACGGAAACTTGAGGAAGCGTGCCATGAGAATTTTCCTTGAGAGATATAGAAAGGACAGCTTGATAATAGAAAATTTGTACAACGTTGTTGTGAAAGACTGGGATACGGAAGCGAGGCTCAGAAATTACAAAAACCCCATATCCATGAGAAACTCCGAGAACGAGGTCGGTGACGAAGTTGTTCAGAAGCTCATAGATATAACTACGGAGAATTATCACATAGTTGAAAAATACTATAAATGGAAATCACGGGTTCTAGGAGAAGAGCTCACTCCAGCTGATGTTTACGCGCCCATAGGTGAAGTCGATAAAAAGTACAGCCTTGAGGATGCGAAAAAGATAGTCCTTGAGGCCTACTATGAGTTTTCAGACGTGGCTGGAAAGATAATTGAATCGTTTTTCAACGAGAGGAGAATAGACGTCTTCCCGGCACCCGGAAAAAGGGGGGGAGCTTTCTGCTCTTACAACGTTCCCAACGGTAAGCCGTTCATTCTACTCAATTTCACTGGTAGGATAAGAGATGTCATGACGATGGCTCATGAGCTTGGGCACGGTCTTCACGGAACCCTCTCATCGAAGCAAACCATGCTGAACTATCACACACCTTTGACGATGGCAGAAGTCGCGTCGGTCTTTGGTGAATTCTTGGTCTTTGACAAGCTCAAGAAAGAACTAAGTGGTGATGAGAAAAAAGCGTTCGTCGCAGGAAAAATAGAGGATACATTCGCCACCATGTTCAGGCAGAATATGTTCGTCAGATTCGAGATAAGGACTCATGACCTCATATCGAAAGAAGGGTTCGCATCTTTCGATGATCTCTCGAACGTGTATTCAGAAGAGCTTGCGAGAATGTTTGGAGAATCCGTCAGGATAACGAAGGAATATCACGATGAGTGGAGCAGCATTCCACACTTTTTCTTCGCACCTTTTTACGTTTACGCGTACAACTTCGCCAACGCACTCGTTATAGCCCTCTACAGGAGGTACATTGAAGAAGGAAAGAGATTTGTTCCGAAGTACCTAAACCTCCTCGAGAGCGGTGGGAAGGATAAACCAGAAAGACTCCTCGAGGTTTTTGGTATAGATGTGAGAGATCCGAAGTTCTGGGAAAGTGCCTTTGAGTTTCTGAACAGTCTCGTTGAGGAGGTGATTTCTTGAACCTGTACATAGACGTTGGAAACACGCACACGGTCTTCGGGGTGAAATCCGGGGATTCTTTCAAAAAATGGAGGCTTTCTACTAGTAGGTACGAAACGGAGGATGAGGTGTTCTCACATCTCAGCACGCTTCTTGATAATGAAGGGTTGGATCACAGGTTCGTGGACGGAATTGTGATATCGTCTGTCGTTCCATCACTGAACAGAATACTGAGGAGGCTCTCTGAGAAGTTCTTCAAGGTGGAGCCTCTTTTCGTTGTAGCCGATGATTCATGTGGTGTGAAATGGCCCGTCAGGGATCCAAAGGCCATAGGGGCTGACAGAGTCTCCAACGTGATAGGAGCTGTTCACGAATACTCCGAAGACGTTCTTGTATTGGATTTTGGCACCGCGATAACGATAGATGTTGTGAAAAACTCTGAATTTTTGGGAGGAACGATATCCCCAGGCATAATGACGATGCTTTACTCGCTGTTCAGCAACGCGGCAAAACTTCCTCTTATAGACCTATCCATCGTTCCAGAGAGTTCCATTGGAAGAAACACAGAGGATAATATAAGGATAGGTATATTAAAGCTCGTAGCCTATGGGCTGAACAGAATCATGGAAGATATAGAAAAAGAGCTTGATTATAATCCAGTTGTGGTCGTGACCGGCGGGCAATCTGAGCTCGTGCTGGACATCCTAAGGTACGATGTTTATGATCCTGATATGACTCTCAAGGGTATGGAGTGGTACAAAAAATTACATGTGGTATAATTTCTGGAGCAAACTGATATAAGGAGGGGGGATAGGTATGAGGAAACTCCTAGCAATTTTCCTGATCGCACTATCCGTTATGTTCTTTGCAGCTATCAAGAACCCGAACACCATCGTCGAACTAACCATCGGGGAGCCTGACACTCTTGATCCACACCAGGCTTATGACACCGCAAGCGGAGAGGTCATATACAACGTCTATGAAAACCTCATTCAGTACAAGGGAAGCAGCCTCTCTGAGTTTGAACCAAGGCTCGCCACAAAGTGGGAGGTTCTGGATGGGGGAAAGACCTACAAATTCTACATCCGAAAAGGCGTGAAGTTTCACAACGGAGACATCCTCACACCAAAGGACGTTGAGTACTCGTTTGAAAGAGGCCTAATACTCGATCCAGCAGATGGTCCGGTGTGGATGCTCTGGGATGCACTCTTCGGAGTTCCCAGCCTTGAATCATTCGTCAAGGAGAAATTGGGTGTGGCCTGGAAAGATCTCTTCGACGCCAACGGGAACGTCAAGCCGAAATACCATGATGCCCTTGTTAAGATCTACACCGACTACATAGACAAGGCTGTTGAAGTTGATGGAGACGCGGTTGTGTTCCATCTTGTGAGACCGTTTGGGCCATTCCTCAACATACTAGCTCAGAGCGCCAACTGGGCTGCTATACTCGATATGAAATGGTGTATAAGCATTGGATGTTGGAACGGAAAAGCCGAGGGTTGGTGGAAATACCACGATATAAAGAAGGAGGATTCACCGCTCTATGCAAGAATGAACGGAACAGGGCCATTCAAGTTCGTCAGCTGGAACAGGGCAGAGCAGAAGATCATCCTCGAGAGAAATGACAACTACTGGAGGAAACCAGCCAAGATAAAGAAAGTCGTCATATGGGGAGTTGACGAGTGGAGCACGAGGCGTGCGATGCTTGAAAGAGGAGACGCCGATATGGTTGCAGTTCCAACACAGTACTTGCCACAGATCGAGGGCATGAAAGGTGTAGAAGTCATCAAGCCGCTCCCGACTCTGATAGTTGCTTCGCTTCACTTCAACTGGAGCGTCAATCCGAACAGCAAGTACATAGGTTCTGGGAAGCTCGATGGAAACGGGATCCCACCTGACTTCTTCAGCGACATACACGTCAGGAGAGCGTTCATCTGCTCTATAAACTACGATGCCATCATAAACGACGTTCTCCACGGACTTGGAAGGAGAATACCGACGGACCTGCCCGAGGGACTCCTTGGATTTGACGAGGATCTTTTGTACGAAGACAACGCTCCTAGGTTCGACCTCGATTGTGCTGCGCAGGAGTTCAGGAAGGCTTGGAACGGTCAGCTGTGGGAGAAAGGATTCAAGATGACGCTCCTGTACAACCTCGGAAACGAAGTCAGGAGAACGGTGGCTGAGATGCTCAAGACTTACATCGAGTCACTCAACCCGAAGTTCCACATAAACGTCGTGGGTCTGCAGTGGCCTACCTACCTGGATGCTATGAGGCATGAAATGCTTCCAGCGTTCATAATTGGATGGCTCGCGGATTACCCAGACCCGAACAACTTCATATTCACCTACTACGACTCCAAAGGAACCTACGGAAGCAGGCAAGGAGAAGCATTCAGAAAGTTCGTTTCTACGCCAATGAAAGAGCTTGGTGGAAAGAGCCTGGATCAGCTCATAGAGGAAGCCGCGCAGGAGACCAATCCAGATAAGAGAAAGGCTCTCTACGAAGAGATCCAGAGATTTGTTATGAAATACGCGCTCGGTGCACCGCTCTACCAGGGAATGGGCTTCCACGTGCAGAGAAGCTGGGTCAAGGGATGGTACTACAACGAGATGAGGCCAGGCGCAGACTTCTACACGCTCTACAAGTCTGAGAAGTGATCGATCGCGGTTTTAATGCTGCGGGCGCCTTCGGGCGCCCGCTTTTATGCTATAATCTGCCAGAGAATCGAAGAAATGAGGAGGGATACGTCGTGAAGAAGGTTCCACTGGAAAGGAGAAGGACGGTTGCGATCGTTGGGCACAACGGTAGTGGTAAGTCACACCTACTTTCCACCATCCTCGTTATGAAAGGGCTTCTCGACAAGCCAGGACCGAAGGGAGTCGACTACGACCCGGTAGAGCAGGAAAAGGGTTCCTCCGTCACCTCGCACGTTGCTACTTTCGATTGGAAAGATGGCAGAGTTTCGTTCATAGACACCCCGGGATTTGGGGATTTCATGGGCGAGGTTATAAACGCCATATACGTTTCTGAGAACGTTCTCATGGTTGTGAACGCCACGGCTGGTGTGGAGATACAGACCGAGAGGTACTGGCAGATAGCAGAGGATTATGGAAAGCCGATAATGGTCTTTGTGAATCAAATGGATAAAGAGAGAGCGGATTTCGACAAAGCACTATCTGATTTGAAGGATCGCTTTGAAAGGAAGATGATTCCCGTTTTGGTTCCCATTGGGAAGGAGAGTGGTTTCAAAGGTGTTGTGGACGTCTTTTCCGGGAAAGCTTACATCTATGAAAATGGAAAGAGAGAGGAAACGGAAATCCCAGGAGATATGGCGGATTATGTTGAGGATCTCAAGATGAACGCCATAGAGGATATAGTGGAGCTCGACGACGAGCTCATGGAGAAATACTTAGAAGGTGAGGAGATAGAGCCGCAAAAGATATTTGAGGCTCTCAAAAAGGGTTACCTCTCTGGGGAAATCGTTCCTGTTCTAGTGGGATCTGCTGAGAAAAACATAGGAATTGATGTGCTCGTTGACAAGATATTCGAGATAGGGGTCTCTCCAAGTGAATCCAGACCTTACAAGGCGAAGATGGATGATAAAGAGGTAGAGGTGTTCATGAAAGACGACGAGCCATTTGCCGGTTTCATATTCAAGGCAGCTGTTGATAAGTTCGTCGGTAAGGTAACCTACGTTAAGGTCGTATCCGGGGCTCTCAAGGCGGGAGACAGCTTCGTCAACATGAGAAAAGAGAACACCGAGAGGGTGGGACACGTCTACGTTCCAATCCTTGCCAAGCAAGAAGAGGTTGAAGAGGTGTCCGCTGGTGATATCGCAGTCCTTCTCAAGCTGAGTGAGGCGGCGGTCGGGGACAAGCTAGCGCACAGGGATAGAAAACTCAAGATAATTTCTCCGGAGTATCCAGAGCCTATGTATTCAAGATCGGTTAACCCGAAATCCAAGCAGGATATAGACAAGATAAACAACGGGCTCGCAAGACTCGCCGATTCCGATCCGACATTTCAGTGGGAATACGATCCCGAGACTCAGGAGACGGTTATCTCTGGCCTTGGAGCAACACATCTTGAAACGATGATCTCAAGGCTCAAGAGTATATTCGGCGTCGATGTCGAGATAGGAAAACCGAAGATAGCCTATCGTGAGACGATAAGAAAACAAGCTGAGGCAGAGCACAAGCACAAGAAACAGACCGGAGGACACGGTCAGTACGGACACGTTAAGATAAGACTTGAACCCCTTCCAAGAGGTGGTGGATACGAATTCGTAGATCAGATAGTCGGTGGAGTCATACCAAAGAACTTCATACCGTCCGTCGACAAGGGTATAAGGGAAGCGATGAAGAGGGGGATTCTCGCCGGGTATCCGGTCGTCGATGTCAGAGTCGTTCTGTTCGATGGTTCGTACCACGAGGTTGATTCCTCGGATATTTCTTTCCAGATAGCGGCTATACAGGCGTTCAAAAAGGGTATGGAGCAGGCAAATCCCGTAATACTAGAGCCCATAATGGATGTCGAAGTTTTCGTGCCAGATGAGAACGCCGGAGACGTGACCGGGGAGATAACTGCTAGACGCGGAAGGCCACTCGGTATGGAACCTGCTGGCAAAGGTATGACTAAGATAAAGGCGGAGGTCCCACTCGCGGAAATGCTCGATTTCTCGAACAAGCTCTCCTCCATAACGAGTGGAAGGGGATACTTCACGATGAGATTTTTGAAGTACCAAGAGGTTCCACCAAACATTCAGGAGAAGATAATCGAGGAGAGAAAGAGGGAGATGGAAGAGAAGAAATGACGCGGGGCTTTTCGCCCCGCTTTTTAAACGGGGTGATCAGATGACGGCGTTGGTTTTCATAGTGGTCTTCGTCGGTATAGTTGTGGTTCATGAATTCGGACACTACCTCTTCGCGAAGATGTTTGATGTTCAGGTACTGGAATTCGCCATAGGATTCGGTCCGGCTATCTACAAAAAGAAAGGAAAAGAGGCGACTTTCAGGATAAACATATTCCCTTTGGGGGGATACGTCCGGCTCGCCGGTGAGAATCCATACGACGAGGGAGATTGGGAGGAAGGGAAAGGATTTTACGACAAGCCCGCCTGGCAGAGATTCTTCATATCCTTTGCCGGACCGCTTTTCTCGATACTGGCCGGGTACGCTATATTTCTGGTGATAGTCAACATCTGGGGTGTGAATTTTTCAGGTGTGAGTCAGGTTCTTCCAAATTCTCCAGCTGAGAGAGCCGGCCTTAGAAAGGGCGACGTCATAATGAAGATGAACGGAAAGTACGTTTTCGATCCGAGCGTGATATCGAAGATAATAAAAGAGGGAAAGACTGTGGACATGACCGTTCTGAGATCTGGAAGGAAAGTAAAGCTCAAGATAACTCCTTATATGATGCCAAGACAATTAGACTTTTTCCTATCATCTGCGACGGGAACGGTTGGTGGCGATTTCGTGGCGATAGAGAATTCTCAGGATCCAACGCCGGATTTTCTGAAAAGTCTTTTGAAGAGCCGAGTAGAGATAGATTTTAAAAGATCGAAGGTTGAGGGTGTACTCGACAACTATTTCTACGTTCCGAAGAGATATGCCCTTGGGTTTGTTTTCTCAGGCCTCTCTCCGAGGATCAGAAAAGACAGACCTCCCTTCAAGAAAGGAGACGTCATACTCTCTGTAGACTTTCAAAAGATAAACGGATGGCTCGATTTCATAAGGGCAAGCAGGTACATATCCATGAAACCAGATCAGCTTTACATAGAAACGGTTGGAAAGAGAGTGGACTGGTGGAGCTATGGATCGTCGGAATACCTGAATTTGAAAGTTCTTCGGGATGGAAAAGTAATAGATCTCAGGATGAAAAAGGAAAACCTCAGCAAAATCCTATCTGACAGCTCTGTTTTTGAGGTTGAAACTCCACCGTACAGACCTAAGGGTGTTTATGAAAGGCTGGATATAGCGGTTTCAAGGTGTAATTGGATACTGATCATCACCTGGAATACCCTATTTAAAGGCTTTTTCAAGAGCATCAGCAGTGGGCAGGTTACCGGACCGGTTGGTTTGGCCTGGGCTGTTGGTAGCGCGGCTAAGATGGGGCTTGATTCTGTTCTCGTCCTTGTAGCCGTTATAACGATAAACCTCGGAGTTTTCAACCTTTTGCCCCTACCAGCGCTCGATGGTGGAAGAATAGTCTTCGCCTTGGTTGAGATGATAACCGGGAAGAAATTGGATCCAAAGATAGAGGCGATGATCCACACGATAGGATTTCTGATCTTGCTTGGATTCCTAGTGTACATAACCTTCATCGATGTTGGGAGGTTCTTCTGATGAAAGTCAGAATAGGAAACATAGTGATAGGCGACGGAGAACCCGTGGCGATCCAATCGATGACGAACACGCCGACCTTTGACGTTGAGAAGACGGTCTCTCAGATAAAGAGTTTGGAAAGGGCTGGAGTCGAGATCATCAGGGCGTCCGTTCCGGATGAAGAGAGCGCAAAAGCTTTGAAGGATATAAAGGAGAGAATAAACGTTCCGATAGTTGCGGATATCCACTTTGACTACAAATTAGCTCTCCTTTCGGTCGAAATGGGAGCTGACAAGATAAGGATAAACCCTGGGAACATAGGCTCTGATTGGAAGGTTAAAGAGCTGGCAAGAGCCGCAAAAGAAAGGGGAATTCCGATAAGGGTCGGATCGAACAGTGGATCCCTTCCAAAGGATCTTGAAAGTTACGAAGATAGATACGTAGCGCTGGCAGAGGCCGCTTTAAGAGAAGTCAGGATCCTGGAAAATGTCGGATTTGAAAATATCGTCGTCTCCGTGAAGAGCTCCGATCCGATCGAGACGATCAGGGCAAACGAATACGTGAGAGATAAAGTTGACTATCCACTCCATATAGGGGTTACAGAAGCAGGAGTTTATGAGAGCGCGGTGATATCCTCTTCCTTCGCTCTTGGGTATCTTCTTTACAAAGGGATAGGAGATACTATCAGGGTATCGATAGCCGGAGATCCGGTCAGAGAAGTGATCGTCGCTAGAAAACTTTTGAGCTATCTTGGCCTGAGAAAAGAGCCCAGGGTTGTGGCGTGCCCAAGTTGCGCAAGAGCGGTATTCGATGTTGAAAAGATAGCAAAGGACGTGGAGAAAAAGCTTTTCGAACTCAGAAAACCCGTGACGTTCTCCGTCCTCGGGTGTTACGTTAACGGAATAGGTGAGGGAAAACACGCTGATGCCGGAATAGCCGGAATTGACGGGGAAAGGTTCGTCGCTTTTAAAGATGGAAAGACATTGGGGACGTATCGAATGGACGATTTGAACAGCGTAGTTGCGGATCTGATAAGGAGAGTTTAAAAGCAGATATCTCCGTACATATCCGAGTGTCTATTTACAAAATACGCGTGCGAGTCTCCTTTTTCTTCGTATCTGTAGTGATCCAATACGGAGATGTCGATATCTACTGAGATAATCCCCTCTTCTTCATCAAGCTGCGCCAGAACTTCGCCAGATGGATGAACCACCCTGCTCTTTCCTATGAAATCCATCAATCCCTTTCCGGTAGTTGAAGAAGCGACTAAAAAAGCTCCATTCTCTATCGCCCGGGCTTTCGTCGCAGTATCGTATATCCTTTCTCTCTCTTTTCCGAACGCAAAGAGAGCTATCAGAACTTGGGCCCCCCTTAAGGCGAGAACTCTCGAGATCTCGGGGAAACCTATCTCGTAGCACAGCAAAATCCCGAATCTCACACCTTTGAAA
>JALVXE010000072.1 GCA_027038385.1 Thermotogaceae bacterium | reverse complement strand
TCTGAATACCTCTTCTCTATCGATGTCCTGATCCTTCGACAGTGGATCCAACCCGATCTTTCTGAGGATCTTCTCTAGTCTTCCTCTGAGAGCGAAATATCCCTCGCCCGTGATCCTCTCGAGCTCCTTCAGATTTCCCTTGGTCCTTAGGAACATGATCACGAACTCGTGATCCTCTTCACTCAGAAAATCCAAAGGGCTCGGCTTGAACTTTCCAAGAATCCTCATACCGTTGTCACATTCGATCTCCCTTATCCAGACCTTATCGCACCCTTCGCATCTTGGAAGCAAATTCTCACCCCCAAAATATTTTTATCATATATTCAAAATATTTGTCAATAATCTCAAAGAATTTGGAAAGAGGATTTCACCACTTCTTGTTGTATCATTTGCCACGGGAGGTGAGCAGATGAGAAAGCTGAAGGTCATGCTCGGAACGAACGACGGAGAGAAGATATTTCTCGGTCATCCAGGTGATTCTGACGTGTTTTACATCTACGAACTCGGAGAGGATGGAAGCTATGAAAAGGTCAAGGAGATCGTGAACAAAGCGAGGGACATCGAGGAAAAGCAGCACGGAGACACTAGGAAGATGAAGAAAGTGCTTGAGATGGTTGGAGACATAGACGTTATACTCACAAGAAGAAACAGTCCGAACCTCATAAGGATGGCTCAGAGCACCACGATACAACCCGTAATAGTCACAGTGGATCCGATAGAAGAGGGATTGAAGAGACTCCACGAGAAATTCGACGAGATTTACGAATTGGTTGAAAGGAGAAAAAAAGGAGAGAGATTCGAGGTTAAAAAGATATGAGAAACGGGGTGGGTTGGATGAGATGGCTTGTTGTTTTGATCGCTATCTTCAGCGTGATGATCCTGGCGGATTTCTACGCGTTTGAAGATGGAATTCTGTTCACAAAGAGCGTTTCAGATGGGTGGGTTATCCCAAGAGGCGTCAGGGTGATATCCGTCGACTCGGATTGGTGGAGGATAGAGAATTCCTCTGAAGACTGGTGGAAAGTTGTGGAAAGCTCAAGGCTCGTTTACGTTGGAAGCGAACTTGAGAAGGGAAACTACACGATCTTGTCGAAATCCCCGATGGTTTTCAAGAATCTGGATACCGGTGAATGCTTTACGCAGGTGAGCGGGATCTGGTTCGCTTTCAAATGCAAGACACCTGGAAGAAAGGTGCTCAGGGTTCCGGATGAGAGCGATGCCACCCTCTTTGCATCAGGCGGCTGGAGGGCGGTTTACAGATTCGACGGATCGGACCTCACCTTTTACGCTGTCGTGAACACCACCGTCCCTATAAATGGCGATCTGTACCTTGTGAGCGGGAGTTATTTTGAGAAGAAAGAAAACGTCAGGCCTGTCTACAAGTCGGTGGCGCTCGAAGCTCCAGGTTTTCCAAAATCTGAGAAGTTCTCCGAGAGAAGGGTGTACGAGATAGGGAACGTGGAAATCCCAAGTGGCGAGAACACGATCAAAGTGTTTGAAGGAAGATCTTTTGAGACTGAAAGGGTGTACTTCGCATCCTTCTACGTAGGATCGAGCAGCGGTTGGATTTATCCGAGGTTTGCCATCGAGATGGAGAACACGAGGAGCAACGGACTCGGCTATCCGATGCCAGACGGCCTTGTGTATGTTTTCAAGGACGATGTCCCGGTAGGAAGCTTCGAGTTCGAAGGAGCGCCTGAAGGCGGAAAACTCAGGATAATAGAGAATTCCGTCACGGACCTGAGGGTCAAGCAGACTGTGCTTTCTTCAAAGAAGGAGAAGGATGGGTACGTCAAGACCATAAGGATAGATTACGAAAACTATGGTGAAGATCGAACCCTCACGATAAAGCTCTACGGGAGAAACCTCAAGTATTTGAGTGGAGATATAAGTCCAGATGAGACTGCGTACGATTTCATGGTTTTAAGGATAGATGCAAACAGTGGGAAGGGATCCGTGACGATCACTTTAAAGAGCGCTTGGTAAGGATTTTCTGCCGTCACGTTTCCATCTGATAAAATTCAATTGCGAAACCTTCCAGGGAGGTGGGAGCTTTGAGGCGGTGGTTTCTCATCATTTTGGTTCTCATCGCTGTGGCAGCCTTTCCGAAGTACTTCGTAGTGATGGTGACGGACACCGCAGGCCTTGGGGATAAGTCCTTCAACGACTCCGTATGGGCAGGTATACAGAAAGCGGTTAAGGATTTCGGGATCGAAGCGAGGGTTATCCAATCTATGGAGATGGCTGACTACGTCCCGAACCTCGAAGAGGCCGTCAAAAGCGGGGCGGATCTCATCGTCGCTGTTGGTTTCCTCATCAGGGATTCGGTGGAGCAAGTCGCGAAAGAGTATCCAAACGCGAAGTTCGTCATGATAGACGCGGTCGTCGACCAACCGAACGTCATGAGCATGGTTTTCAGGGAGCAAGAGATAGGCTTCGTCACGGGAGCCCTCGCTGCCCTGGTCAGCAAGACACAGAAAATAGGTTGGGTAGGAGGAATGTTCATACCTCCTGTTGAGAGGTTTGAAGTTGGATATAGAGCCGGCGTTCAGTTTGTGAACGAGAACTTCAAAAAACACGTTAAGGTTCTGATCTCTTACGTCGGATCCTTTGAAAACGTTCCGAAGGCCAAATCCCTGGCCCTCCAGCCGTCCGCACAGGGTGCGGATATAGTCTTCGCCGGAGGTGGTAAGAATACTCTCGGTATATTCGAAGCGGCCAAGGAATATTCGATGAGGTATGAGAAGAAAGACGGCATAAGAAGGTTTGCGATAGGAGTCGATCAGGATCAGGACTGGATCCAACCTGGGTACATACTCACGAGTGCGATGAAAAGGGTCGACGTGGCTGTATACTCGGCGATAAAGGATCTCGTCGAGGGTAAGTGGAAGGGAGGAATACACAGCCTTGGACTTGCGGGGAACTACCTTTCTCTCTCACCGATGAAGTACACGAAGCAGTTCGTCCCGAAAAAGACCCTCGAGATAGTCAAAAAGATAGCCTCTATGATAAAGGATGGAAGGCTCTACGTACCGGTTCCGCTCCCGAAGACCAGGGATGAGCTCAAGAAGTTCAGGGCACCGAAGGTGGAATTCTGAATGAAGAGGGAGTTTTTGTACTCCGCTATCAGCGTCGCCCTCGGTCTCCTCGTGGGGGCGGCGTTT
>JALVXE010000071.1 GCA_027038385.1 Thermotogaceae bacterium | reverse complement strand
CTCTTGAGCCTGAGGTTGGCCATCTTGATCCGTTCAGCGTCCTCTTTGACCCGCTGGATGATACGGCCGACGTTGGGGAAGTAGAAGGTGAGCAGGGCCACCGCCGCGAAGCTCAGGGTGAATCTATTGTACTATACCGGATTTGCAAAGTTAGTTGCTTATGGGTTAGAATTTTAAAAACCGAAAGGAGTGATATCGTGCCACCATTTGAGAACGCAAAGCCGGTTTTAAAGTTAGGAGAGAAGGTCTCCGATGAAGAGCTCATAAGATCCATAAGGTATTTCATAGCCGCTGAGTACGAAGCTGTCCAGATGTACTCGCAGCTCGCTGAGATGACAGACAACAAATTGGCAAAGGCTGTTCTTTTGGATATAGCAGAAGAAGAACTCGTCCACGCTGGGGAGTTCTTGAGACTCCTCAAAGAGCTCTCTCCAAAGGATTGGGAAAAGTACGAAGATGGATTTGAAGAAGTCGAGGAGATCATGGAAAAGCTCAAAGGGTGATTTAGATGGAGAATTTAGAGAGGGATGAGTTCGACCGCGGATCTTTTGAAGATTTCCCCCTCTCAGGAGTTCCGAAAGATCACAGAAGAGGTTTTTGGTCGGTCACGGTCGTTCTCCTGGGTTTCACTTTCTTCACGGCCACCATGTGGGCGGGAGGAAAACTAGGGGTATCTTTCAAGCTTTGGCCTGATCTTGTGAAGATACTGCTCCTTGGGAATCTTCTTCTGGGAGCTTATGTTGCTGTACTCGGATACATAGCCTACAAAACCGGATTGAGCACAGCACTGCTTGGAAGATACAGTTTTGGAGATTGGGGAAGCAAATGGCCCGATCTCGTTCTCGGTTTGACTCAGATTGGGTGGTACGCCTGGGGTGTTGCGATAGTTTCAGATCTATTCGTACATTTCCTCAAGCTTCCAGGTGATTGGGATATACCGCTCATGGTTATCTTCGGATTCGCGTTTTCCTGGACGGCTTACGTTGGATACAGGGGTTTAGAATGGCTGTCAACTTTCTCCGTTCCCTTGATGACAACCCTTGTCTTCTGGAGCATGTCTATAGCCACGAAAGATGCTGGGGGATTTTCCGAGGTGCTTAAGATAAGTCCGACCCATGAAATGAGCATGCCCGTAGCCATGACGATAGTCTTCGGCACGTTTGCGAGTGGCGGAACGCAGTCAACGAACTGGACCAGGTTCTCTAAGAGCGCGTTTACAGCTATTATGGCGAGTTTCCTAGCTTTCTTCGCCGGAAACGGACTCATGCTCTTTTCCGGGGCGTACAGCGCGATGGTCTATCAGGAACCCGACATAACGAAAGTTCTGGTAAGGCAGGGGCTTCTCTTTTGGGGAATAGTCATGCTGTTTCTGAACATATGGACCACTCAAGACAACACGATCTACAACTTCTCAGTTGCTGGGTGTGACTTCTTCCGAACGGATAAAAGAAGGTACTTCACGATCGGTGGAGCGGCTATAGGAATACTGATAGCCATGTTCGGTCTTTACAAGTACCTCGTTCCGTGGCTGTTGATTCTCGGTACGTATATACCCCCAATCGGTGGTGTCATAATGGCGGACTTCTTCTACAAGAGAAGGATGAGATATCCCCCGATTGATAGAGCAAAGCTGGGAAAGTTCAACTGGGCCGGTATAATCGGATACACCACTGGAAGCATAATAGCCCAGTTCGCCCCTGGTGTTCCTCCCATCAACGGGATAATAGGGGCCTTCATGTTCTACATTCTGGCCGACCTATTCCTGAAACCTTTCGGAATTACGAAGTGAACTCTGATCTTGACCTCTGAGAGTGAGCTTTCGTGGAAATATTTTTGCATGATTTGAATTAATATTTGTAATAATAGAAGAATGATCGGTTTATCCGCTTGTAAATGACGATAATCGGTTATAAACGCTTATAATCGGATTTGGATTTCAAAAGTCTGACTGATAATCTCTAAAGAGCAGGAGGGATATCATGGGAACGAGCATCTTCGATGTTGCGTGGAGGGTCTTTCTGAAAGGTGACATGACTAGAAAAGACATATCCAACGAATTTGACATGAGCCTCTCCGGAGTATCAGTGATCGTTGGAAGGCTGAAAGATTCAGGAGTCGTTTTGGAAAAGCCGCTCAACGGTACCAGAATAGGAAGGTCACCGAACATATTGAATCCGAATCCAAGAGCCTTAAAGATGTGCGGTGTTGACATGGCTTCCTACGATATCGAGGTTTCCATATACGATTTCGGGATGAACGTTATCGAAGAGAAAACCGTGAACCTTTCACCTGAAAAATTTCTCAACGAATCCGCCAGGGTGATATGGGAATTCTGCGATGGAATAGATTACGTGGGGGTTTCCCTCCCTGGGATAATAGAGTCCCATACCGGAGTTCTCCTCAACGCTGCAGTTCCGGAACTGGAGGGAAAAGACGTCAAGGGTATCCTCGAGAACATGACCGAAAAACACGTATGCGTTGTGAACGATGCAAACGCCGCAGCGATAGCGGAGTACCACAGAAGGAGAGAGAATTCACTCCTGGGTATCTTCTTATCCAGGGGAGTGGGTATGGGCTATGTGAGAAACGGTGAGATATTCCTTGGAGCCAATGGATATGCCGGAGAACTCGGAGGAGTGGTTGTAAGTAAGGACAAAAAGCTGGACGATCTGATCTACGTTGAGAATCTCTCAAAAGACGTTCGTGATCTCTCGGAAGCTCTGAACACTTCAAATCCATTTTTTGAACTCGTCTCTGATGTTCTTTCCAAGGTGATTTCTAGCCTGATATACATATTCGATCCAGGGCTCGTCGTTCTAATCGCCCGTAAGGAGTTGAGCGACGACGGTGTGAGTTCCGTAAAGAAGAAGATCTTCAAGAATCTTGAGTATCCCTTCAACAAGGAGACACGTATAGAGAAGAAGATGATCGATGGCAATCCGGCAGCGTACGGAGCTGCGATATTGGCGGCAAGGTGCTGGTTGAGCGGGGTTTTCAAGGAGTGACCTTTCGTGGAAAAAACCAGGGTGGGAATTTTGGGAACTGGAGGTATAGCCAAGATACACGCCTGGGCTCTTACAAACGTTTCAAATGTTCATCTCGTGGCTGTCGCAAGCAGAAATCGAGAAAGAGCTGAGAATTTTGCGAAGGGGAAATGGTCAGGAAGTACCTATAC
>JALVXE010000070.1 GCA_027038385.1 Thermotogaceae bacterium | reverse complement strand
ATCATCCCTACCAGCTTTTTCGTATTCCTCGATCGCTTCTCTTCTCTTTTTCACTTCCTTCTGTATGATCTGCACCACTTCTTCGTCGGTCGCATCTCCCATCTTCTCAACCTCGAAATTCTTGATCGCGGATATCACCATTCTCAGAGTTCTCACCCTAGCTTCATTCCTGGATTTCATCGCCTCTTTCAATTGCTTTTGTATTTCCTCTTTCAGCATTCGAGATCACCTCCAACATCGTCAAAACAAGTTTTAAATCCTGACTTCTCTTATCATCTCGGACAACCTGTCGAGAGAGCTTTGAAGTTCGTTCAACGATTGCACTATCTCCTCGACACCAGCATTTATCTCGCTCGACGATCTGGTCAAGTTTTCAGAGATGTCCCTGATCTGCCCTATACCATTCACAAAGTTTTCCATCACCTGAGATACGTTCTCTATGGCCGATCTTATAGCCTTTCCTTCCTTTTCAACTTTTTCGGAATACAATGCGAGCTGGGATAAGCTTTTCTGAACTTTGTCGATAACTTTCTTCGTTTCCTTTGATGTTTCCCTTGACTCTTTGGATATCTTCGTTATGTGCTCGACTATCTTCGCTATTCCCTCTCTGTCTATCTTCTCTTTCGCGCTCTCTATAGAAGCGTTTATGGCCAGCACGGAGACTGTATCGGAAAGGTATGCGACTCTCTCGTTGAGATCGTTCAGGGATTCTATTAGATCCACGGCATTTGATATCTCCTCACTGACTTTTTCCAAGAGGTCCAGAAAGGCCATTATGGACTTTACAGAGTTGTCAACCTCATATCTTCCCTCCTCCACGGATGTCGCGAAGTTTTGAGTGATTTCGTTCAATCTCATCGATATGTTCTCGTTGTTCTCAGCTATCTTCTCTATCTCGGCTGAAGATGTGCTTATATTCATAGCCGTGTCCGCGACATCTTTTGAGAAAGTTCTGATTGCATCGTTTTGTTTCTTGAGATTTCTCGTTGCGAAAACGGATGTGAAGTACGAAGCCACTATAACCACGCCGAGCATGATCGGAAAGAGTACAAGGTGTATAAATCTCAGGAAAGGAGAATATATCCTCTTGATGTCTTTCATCGTAAGTGCGTTCCCAACATACAACACGAGCTCTCTCTCATTTCCATTTCTGTCGTAATAGTAAACCTTCCAAGGGAGCTTTATCGTGTCGAAAAACACCCTTATCTTCTCACCGTTGTATTCATAATCTATGAATCCCTTCTTCCTTGATTTGAATTCCTTGAATATCTCGCCGAGCCCTATATCTATTACGTTCTTCCCATTTCTACTTTTTATCGTGTGGTACACGGTATTCCCCATCGGATCGAGCACGTAAAAGTATCCTACATTCTTCTCCAGCTGATTGACTATGTCCTTGAAAAAATCGTGGAGGTTTAACTTCGCCTTGTATATCTCAAACATTCCGAAAAGGCCCTTGAAGTTTATGAAAGCTCCTTTATCTGTCCAGTCGTATTCGAAGTTCAGCATTACCTCACTCGCGCTCGATCCAAAGTAGAGGGTTTTCGATTTAAGCCAGCTTTGAGAAGACTCCGCCATCTGGTTCACTGCCATGTACGGCAAGAATTTGAAAGTATTTTCGGCGAGATTCTTCACCTCCAAAGCGTTCCTCTGAAGCGTGTTGGATGTCGATTCGAGCATGATTCTATTTATTCTGGTTGATATCAGGTAAAAGGTAATCAAGAAAACACCGACGAATATGATGGATATCCAGAGAGTGTACCTTATCGTTAATTTCAAGAGATCACCCCCTGAAGAGGTAAAAGTCTAGCGATATGTCGAATACCACCGATAGGTTCTTCAATAAAGAAAAGTTTTCCTTTTTCGGGTTGTACCAGACGGCAACTCCTCCAAGCATATCCACGTGATCGATGAACCAAACCTTCTTGAACGAGCTTGAAGCGTAAAGACCACCAAAATATCCGTCTCCCATCTTTCCGTATTGAAAGAACGCTCCGATTCCACCATCCATGTTCCCCTTCTTCATGGTTTGAAGGTAAGCCTCTCCAGAGTAAGAGATCTTCGGTACAATCTTGCCGTCGGTGAAATCACTGATTTCTTTGTATCCAGCTCCCACAGAAAGCCAAATATTTTCAAAGTGGACGCCGACACTTCCAAAGATCATCGCGCTTTCGAATGTGAAAGACGACAAACCAGCACTTAAAGCATAGTTGTCGTTCCCCAATCCCAATTTGAAGTATCCTCCGAGTTCTTTCAACGACATACCAACTTCCGCGTTGTCTATTATTCCGTATCTTATCCCGATCGTCGGAAAACCCAATGAAAGGGATATCTCGCCCATCTTCATAGTCCATGGATTTATGTTCACCTTGAATGCAAACAAAACCGACCCGATCATCAGAAAGATCAGGAGCTTTTTCATAAAATCGCCTCCAATCAGTAGTATCCCACTATTCCACTCTGTATCTCCGTTATCGCATCCAGCATTTCTTGAGGAGTTATCAGCTCTCCACTCACCTTGTTTAAGAGTTTTACCTTGGTCGAGTCCTTTATGAGGCCCATTATCTCATGTGCGTATTGCCCGAGGTTCATCTCGGCGATTATCACAGCCTCAACTCTTGAAAGGAGCTGTTTTAGTCTCGTTCTTGCTACTGGCCATATCGTTATGGGCCTGAAGAGTCCAACGTTTATTCTGTCGTTTCTAGCGATCTTTACGGCCCTCATCGCGCTTCTTGCAGCTATCCCGTAGGCTATTATCAATATTTCCGCGTCCTCTGTCATGTACTCGTCGTATATCGATATCTCGTCTGCGTGGAGTCTTATCTTCTCCACGAGTCTTCTTATGAGTCTTCCAGCGACCTCTGGGTTGGCCATCGGGAATCCAGATTCATCGTGTATGAGTCCGGAGACGTGAAACCTCGCCTTTCCCATCTCCACTAATGGTTGTGGCGTGGGCTCAGCATACTCTTCAGTCTCATATGGCAAGAAGACTTCTTCTTCTGTGAGTTGCTCTTCCTTCATCCTTGAAAAGACGAAGATCTCCCTGTCGTCTGGGAACTTGAACGTCTCCCTCATGTGGCCGAGTGTCTCATCCATGAGAAAGATGACGGGAGTTCTGTATTTCTCAGCTAGGTTGAACGCGGTTATTATGTACTTGTAGACTTCTTGGACTGTCGATGGGTATATCGCTATTA
>JALVXE010000069.1 GCA_027038385.1 Thermotogaceae bacterium | reverse complement strand
CTCCAGCATTCTCTCTATTCTCTTTGTGAGAATTTGAAAAGTATGCCAGTGCGCTTTGTTCATAACTTTGAATACTTCTTGAATAAATTCAACTGGAACTTTTTCATGAAACAAATCTCCCATTGACACAACAAATATCATCATAGGCCTTTTCCATTCAAGAGGTTTGGTCAGATCGCGCGGATGGAGTGTGACTTCAAAACCGTTCCTGTACTTAGGATTCCCCATTTTTTGTAGGCGCTTTGCTAATCGCTCCGCATAGCAATTAACACACCCCAGACTAATTTTGCTGCATCCCGTAACCGGATTCCATGTTGCCTCTGTCCACTCTATCTTACTATTGAGAGCCATGTTTATCCCTCCTGTGAGGTTAGTATAACATTGCTGGGCTTATATTCCCACACCCCGAGAGTAAAAAACCGGGCAGGAATAAAGAGAAAAGCCCGGCGTGACAGGAAAAACTCTTTGCTTTCAGTGGTTCATATTTTACACCTCCACACAATCATTCACTTTTCAAAGACCTTGGATCACTAACCGATGTTGGTGGTATGGTTGTGGTGAGCGATTTGTGTTTGATGCTATTTGTCAAACTATTGCGTTTCATTGACAATATACCATATCAGATTGTCGTTTGTCAAGTTTTTGGATCATTATGGTAATAAGTCAATAAAATTGCTTCATTGCAAATCGGGATGATAGAATGCTAATAGCCATGAATGTTTTTGGAGAAAGGCTCAAAGAAGTACGAGAACTTCAAAAAATGACAAGACGAGAGCTGGCAAAAGAGGCAGGAATTGATCCGTCTCTAATAAGTCGTTATGAACACGGGGATCGCTCTCCAACTGCGGAGAATATTGTCAGAATAGCTCAAGCTCTCAAAGTCTCCGCCGACTACCTCCTTGGGCTGACAGACAATCCCCAGCCCTACTCCGATCTGCCAGAGATGGTGAAGAAAGAGCTGGAGGAGTGTGAACAGCTTGAAGAAAAGCTTAAAAAGATAAAGGAGATCCTGGGATAGTTGTTCTGAACACTTCACAGTTTTTGACAGTCCAAAAACTTGACTCACATCAATCGCAGATGGTACACTCTGAATGAAAGAAATTATATTCCCCACGTCTCACTTTCTCTATCTCAGGGGCGTGGGTAATTATATCCCCGGCCTTTCCAACAATGGGAGGGCCGGTTATTATTTTCGAAAGGAGGAGAGTGCTGTGGGGAAACTGATTGTAATGATAGATGGCAACTATTTGAGAATGGCCGCTAAAAGGCACGGAATAGAGTATTTTGATCACAGATTCTTTGTAAACAAACTCAAAGAAAAGCTGTCTGAGATGTTAGGGACTTCTTTGAGACTCCTCAGGACTTACTATTACGACGCTCCTCCTTTCTCTGATGAGTCCAAACTCAAACCAAAAGAGATTGAGTTTGCGAGAAGAAGACAGGCTTTCCTGGATAGACTGAATCAGTTGGATTTATTCGAAGTCAGACTTGGCAGAATTCAATATAAAGGTCGCGATGAGAAAGGGAATCTAATCACAGCCCAAAAAGGCGTCGATGTAAAAATGGCGGTGGATATTATTGAGTTTGCAGAGCACAAAACAGCAGATTATATCTTGCTTATTACGAGCGATAGTGATCTGGTTCCTGCTATACGCGTTGCTAAAAACAAGGGTGTTAATGTCATACTGGGTATGTTCCCTCCAAAACACAAGCACTCCAAGTTAGTTAAGGAGTTATCTGACTCCGCGGATATGCGCATCTTATTTGACGACGACATGTTCTCCAAATACAAATAACTATCCACTTGTCAAAGACCTTCTTGGTTTGGATCATTGGTGGAGTGGGATGGTATGATAAATCGCAGTAGTTTGTAGATCGCTTTTATATGTCCTATTGTCATATTAGTATGTACATGTCAATTTGTCAAGTTACAGGTATGTTAAAAATGTCAGAACGCACTTTGACATTCTGTCATGAGGAGGAATACAATGAACATGATCATGATAGGAAGTAGGGATATAGGTAGAAAAATAAAAGAACTTCGGAAAAAGAGAGGATTGACTCAAAAAGATCTTGGTGAGATGGTGGGACTTGATCAGACCACCATTTCGGGGTATGAAAATGGTCGCCGGCAAATAGATTTACAAAAGCTCATGAAAATAGCACAAGCTTTGGGAGTTGATCTAAAGGAATTAATAAGCGTGGACTCCAAACCTTCTGAGATATCAAAAGTTGCCAAAATCATTCCTCTCTATTCCCTACCAGCCTCAGCAGGGAATGGAATGTTTCCCGATGAAATCTACATCCTTGACAAAATACCTACTCATCGAATTGATGTAGATTTTGCTATCAAGGTTGAGGGTGACAGTATGGAACCTGTTGTACCTGACGGAGCAATTGTGTTCGTCAAAGAAACTCCAGAAGCGCGGGACGGCGATATGGTACTATGTACATATGATGATCATGTTTTTGTAAAGTGGTTTCACAGACGAGGAGATGACATCTACCTTATTTCAGAAATTCCACTGTACTCTCCAATAAAAGTAGAGGAGCATGATAAATTCATTATTCACGGCGTTGTGATGGATGTCCTCCGTGGCGGAAAACCGAGGAGGAAGTTTAAATAAACAGAGGTGATATATCCATGCTCAAAGAAACTCAACCTAAATTGATCGATGATGAAAAGACGACAGAGGTAGTGCCTCCCGGGAAAATCAAATGTTTTATCACTGGTAAACTTAGAAAAGATACACCTGAAGAAAGAATACGCCAAGATGTGGCGAGGAGTCTTGTTGAGGAATATGGATACAGTAAAGAGGATATTGATATTGAATTCCCGATTAAAATGGGAAGGGCGAAGAAAAGAGCGGATATTGTTATATTCACCGAAGGGAGCGAACATACTCAAGAAAACATTTACATGATTGTAGAAGTTAAATCTGAAAACATTAAACCCTCAGACAAAAAAGAAGGGATTGAACAATTGAAAAGCTACGTTGCAGCATGTATGAATGCGAGATTTGCACTTTGGGTTGGTAGTGAAAGATTGGCGTTTAAAGTTGTGGAGGAAAATGGAAGAAAAAAGTTAGTGGAAATTCCTGATATTCCGAAAAGAGGTCAAACAACGATTCCTAAGCCGACTCGCGGTTCTCTTGTCCCTGCTGTGAATTTAAAACAGGTGTTTAAAAGGATTCAC
>JALVXE010000068.1:10510-13309 GCA_027038385.1 Thermotogaceae bacterium | reverse complement strand
GTTGTAGATTGCGCAAAGAAGATATCTGAGAAATTGGGCTACTCCGGGGGTGAATGAAATGAATGTGATGGATGAGATAAAAAAAGAAAGGATAATAGTGGTTCTCAGAGCGCCGTCAGTGGATGAAGGTATCGAGAGAGCTGAAAAGGTGATCTCATTCGGTTTGAAACTGATCGAAGTGACTTTCACGGTTCCGGATGCGGATAAGGTTTTGAAAGAACTGAGCGAAAAGTATCCGGATATCATCTTCGGTGCGGGGACTGTCTTGTCTCCAGATGAATGCAAAAGAGCGATATCTAATGGGGCTAAATTCATCGTCAGTCCGCACTTGGATGAAGAGATATCAGAATGCGCATCTGAGAAAGGAGTTCCTTACTTTCCCGGTGTGATGACTCCGACAGAGGTCGTCAGAGCTCTGAAGATGGGAAGGGATATCTTGAAACTCTTTCCATCGAGCACACTTGGAGTGAAATACATGAAAGCCCTTTCCGGGCCTTTTCCGAACGTCAGATTCATACCAACCGGTGGTGTAAATCCCGAGAACTTCTGCGACTGGATAAAGGCTGGAAGCGTCGCTGTGGGGGTGGGGTCTTTTATATTCAAGGGTGATATTGAAGAGAATGTGAAAGCTCTTCTGAGAGCACGCGAAGAATGTGAAAGGGGATGATCGGAGTGAAGAAGGTCGTCACTTTTGGCGAGATAATGATGAGATTGAATCCCCCAAGTTACAGAAGGTTCGCCCAGACCGATGCTTTCGAAGTGACTTACGGAGGAGCTGAATCAAATGTTGCAGCTCTTCTTGCGCAGCTTGGTATGGATGCGTACTTTGTTAGCAAAGTCCCCGATAACCCGATAGGCGAAGCCGCGATAAGACACCTTAGAAAACATGGAGTCAAAACTGACTATGTTCTCAAAGGCGGGGAAAGACTGGGGATTTACTTTCTGGAGATTGGGGCCGCTCAGAGACCGAGCAAGGTTGTATACGACAGGAAATACTCTGCTATCTCGAAAGCCGATCCAGAAGAGTTCGATTGGGAAAAAATACTTGAAGGAGCTTCGTGGTTTCATTTCTCCGGTATAACCCCGGCTCTTGGCAAAAATCTTCAGATGGCGGTTGAAAACGCCTTGAAGACTGCCAGAGCTCTTGGAGTCAAAGTGAGCTGCGATCTGAACTACAGGGCAAAACTCTGGAGCGTCGAAGAAGCCCAGAGAGTCATGAGCGGATACATGGAGTACATAGATCTCTTGATTGGAAACGAAGAAGATTACGAGAAATCACTCGGTATAAAAACAGAAGGTCTGGATACGAGCACTGGGAAGATAAACCGGAAAGCTTATGTGAAGGTCGGAAAAGAAGTTGAAGAAAAATTCGGAATTAAATCGATAGCTTTCACTTTAAGAGAGAGCATATCTGCAAGCTTCAACCTCTGGTCCGGGCTCTTGGTTGAGAACGGAACGGCTTACTTCTCAAGAAAATACGAGATACAGATCGTCGACCGCGTCGGTGCCGGAGATTCTTTCTCGGGTGGACTGATATACGCCACTCTCTCTGAAATGGAACCCAAAGAAAGAATAGAGTTCGCAGTTGCAGCGTCAGCTTTAAAACACACAATACCGGGAGATTTCTCGGTGATAAGCTTGGAAGAGATTAAAAAGCTATCTTCTGGAAGCACTTCTGGGAGAGTTGAGAGATAATATATCTTTCTATCCGATTCGGTTCACTATAATTCGATGAAATCGAATTCTATTTCCGATAGTGTTTCAAGATCGGAACTCTTTTTTATGGAACCTTTCCCAAGCTACTTCTTACACATACTTTCTTCCCGTAGAAAGCAATTCCGATGGAAATCACTCTGTATCCGAGTCTTTCGTATCTCTCGAAATATCCTCGATCTTTTATCTGTTTTATCACTTCCTTTGCTGGTCTCTCAAGGTCGTTATCATCATTTGCTTTCTTTAGCTCCATTACCAAAGCGTACTCTCCATATCTTTTCTCTTTCGGATATATCGCCACATCCACCCTTCCATATCCACTCTCAACCTCTGTCTCCACGACATAGCCGTTCGTTCCTAAAGAAAGCATTCCAAGCACAAATGCTTTATACACACGCTCTGCATCATCATATCCAATATCGAAATAGCTCAGACTGCTCGATAAGTACCTCTCAAGAAGCCTTGTAAATCTGTTGATATTCCCTCTTTTTGTTGCTTCCCATAATGATCTGTACATCTCATAAAACGATGTGTTCGTCCTTTTCTCAAGCCATAGCATCACTTTCTCTTTGTAGAACTCCTCTATTTCTTTATTTGGTATAGATACGCTATATTCTTTCCGTGATACCTGAACAGCGTTCAGATACCCAGCGCTTGCAAGGAGTGTCCAAACACCAGAGGGGTTCTGGACTATCTCTCTAAGTGAAAGGAATGGATCTATTGGAACTATGAGCTCGTCCTTAGAGAGCAATCTGTCGAGGCTTTCCTGGAGGAAAGGATTGTTTTCTATCTGTTTTATTATGAGGTCGTTACTCGATGTGTTTATCCAGTAGGGTTGGAGGGCTTTCTCGACGTCTTTCCCAGCTAAGCGTTCTTTGATGTAATAGATCACGCTCCAAGGATTGTAGATGCCTTCAACGTTGCCAAATACATAACCGTTATACCAATCCCTAACGGCGTCCATATCATCTTCCAAACCGTAATACTTGAGCATTTCGAATACTTCATCCTCGGTGAAACCGAACCTGTTTGTCATTTCGTTTTCGAATATCGTATAAGTAGCTACATTGTTAAGTCCAGAGAATA
>JALVXE010000068.1:0-10500 GCA_027038385.1 Thermotogaceae bacterium | reverse complement strand
ATATAGATTCTTTTGCCACTCTGTACACTCCAGTTAGTATTGCGAATTCAAGATAAGGGTTACTCTTGAGTGCGGCTGTCAGCAGATCTCTCATAAATGCCACCATCATTTTGTAGTATTTGGGATCATCATCTTGATAAGTGTATGCCGCCTCTATTGGTACATCATATTCGTCTATCAAAAGGATCGCTTTCTTCCCGTAATATATGTACAGAGCCTCCGTCAGAGCCTTTAAGACCCTGTCATAAGCCTTTATATTCCCACCGAGATATTTTTGCCTTAATATCTTGAGCTTATCATCGCTCGCATCTTTCATCCTTAAAAACACACTTATTGCTAAATCTTCCAAAAGCTCTTCAACAGAAACTTTTGCGTTTTCCCAGTTCGTCTTTTTCACATCTTTGAACGACACGAATATCACGGGATATTGGTGGTAATGATCTTTGACGAACTCCTTTTCCTCCATTATCTTCAATCCATCGAACAGATCTTTCCCGTCTATCGAATAAAATTCTTTTATCATATCCATGTTGAGAGTCTTTCCAAAACGTCTTGGACGAGTTATGAGCTTCACTTTGCCTTCGAGCATTTTTACGTCTCTTATCAACATGGACTTGTCAACGAAATAGTATCCATCTGTGATGATCTCCTCGAAGTTATCTATCCCAATTGGAAGCCTTTTCATATAGATCACCTCATCAGAATTATCTCGTAAAAGCCTTACTTTCTTTCTTCTCAATATCACTATGAGACTCTTCAACGAAAAACCTAGAGGAGATCAAGAAGCTTTCCTCCGGAGCGTTTCTGGAAGGGTTAAACGTAGAGGTCTAAGATTCAAATTCTCAGGCTACACGCTCTTTCTCTTTGAAGAATCTCTTCATCTTCTCCAAAGAGTCCTTGTACTCATCGAGATACTTGTTCAGGTTGTTTATCTCCAAAATCACCACTCCCGAGAAGTCGCTTTCAAGGACTATCTTTGAGACGTCTGAAAATGGGATGTCTCCGTATCCCATTGGAAGATGCAGATCTCCTATTCCGTACATCAATCTGAATCCTTCAAAGTCGGGGATATCTTTGTATCTCTCCTGGGCTTCTCCAAAGGTGTCGGATACGTGAAGCTCTACCGCGTAGGGTAGGGCTTTTCTTATCTCCTCGAAGTAGTTCCAACCGTGGTAGTTAGCCGCTATGAAAAGATGTGCTATGTCCAGCGTCATCCTAACTCTTGGGTGATTTACAGCTTTTATGACCTTTATAACCTCTTCCACGGAGTGGTTTATCAGGTTCTCAACGCCTATGTTTATGTCGTACCTTTCTGCAAGATCCGCTACACTTCTCAAAGCTCGGATTTCCGCCTTTCTCTGCTGCTTTTCGGAAAAATCTATTTCGTCGCTGATCTTACCGCAATGGTAAACAACATTCTCAGCACCTATTTCCCCTGCGAACTCTATGGAAGCCTCTAAAACTCTTTTATGAAGAGGATTAGTAAGTCTTCTGAGGTTAACAACATCTGGTGCATGAACCGTGTACTTGAATTCAAATTTGGACAAGATTTTCTTGACCCTCTTCACCCTGCTTGGAATGAGTTCGCCCTTCATTATCACGTCCAAACCTGCCGGTGGAATCTCAACGTATTCAAATCCGACTCCATGAAAAAATCCGAGCTCCCTTTCAAGTTTTGAAAGGGAGCCAGATATCCTTCGAGTATCTATGTTCACCCCTAAACCCTTAACCATTTTTATCACGCTCCTTCAAATTATCGTCATCTCAGTATCTCCATCGAAAACATGGAGTACTTCAGGCCTTAACTTCAAAAACACCTTTTCTCCTTCTCTTACATCCTTTGTTGGATCTGAAAACACTTTTACCAAACTCTCCACCCCCTCTATTTTGATGTTCACAATGATATCCCTTCCAAGTGGTTCGAGTACATAGACTTCTCCCCCTACTCCATTACCTTCTTCTTTTTTCACTATGCTGACATCCTCAGGTCTGAATCCCAAAACCAGGTTTTCAGTTTTTCCAGACTCTTCTATCTCTTTCGACTGATAGTCGGATAGCTTAACGGAGATATCTTTGAGTTTAAGAAATCCTTCTCCACCTTCTCTTTTGAATTCCATCCCGTGTATCAAATTCATAGGAGGATTCCCCATGAAAGTCGCCACGAATATCGAATTCGGAGAGTTGTAAACCTCGTGAGGTGTCCCGTACTGTATGATTTTCCCCCTGTTGAAGATGGCGATCCTTGAAGCCATAGTCATCGCTTCAGCTTGGTCGTGTGTCACATAAACAGATGTTATCCCCAGATCTTCTTGAAGCTTCTTTATTTCCGCCCTCATCATCATCCTTAATTTTGCGTCTAGATTGGACAGCGGTTCATCGAAGAGTAGGACTTTTGGCTCCTTCACGAGGGCTCTTGCAAGCGCCACCCTCTGTTGTTGACCCCCACTGATCTGTGTGGGCTTTCTATCGAGGAGATGATCTATGAGGAGCTTTTTTGTTATCTCCTTCACCACGGAATCTATCTCATTGTGACTCATTCCTTTCGCTTTCAGAGGAAACGCGATGTTTTCATAAACAGTCATGTGAGGGTAGAGTGCGTAGTTCTGAAAGACCATCCCGACACCTCTGTACCTTGGGGGTACATCGTTCATGAGTTGATCATCGAACCATATCTCACCGGAGGTCGGTTTGTAGATTCCAGCAAGCATCAAAAGTGTCGTCGTCTTTCCACATCCGGAGGGTCCCAATAGGGCGACGAACTCTCCATCGTTAACCTGAAAGCTGATTCCATCCACGGCCTTGACCTTTCCAAAATACTTCTTCAACTCAACCACCCTTATCTCAGGCATTATCCCTTAACCCCCCCTATTGTGAGCTTTATCATGTACTTGCTGACGAGGAAGAATAGAACAATCGTTGGGATCGCATAGAACAATCCGACGGCGGCCAAGAGTCCATAATCTGCAAATCTGAAGTCTCCTATAGTGGCTTTAACGTACTTTGAGAGCGTCCAAAACTGCTGGGAGAATATAAAGGTGTTTATGAATATGAATTCTGACCAACCCGATAAAAACGCGAAAACGGAAGTCACGGCTATACCGGGTTTCACCAAAGGCAATATAACCTTTCTCCAAACCTGAAGCCTCGTATAGCCGTCAACGAGTCCAGCCCACTCCATCTCCCAGGGAATTCCGTCGTAGAAACCTTTCATAACCCAAGTTCCCCATGGTATCTCGAGAGATGCTTTAAGGAGGATGATTCCCCACAGGTTATCTAAGAGATTCAAGTATTTCAACACGTAGTACAGGGCCACCATCAGCGATACCGAAGGAAACGCGTGGAGCACTAAGATGAATTTCATCAAACCAGATCTGCCTGGAAAATCGTATCTGGAGAGTGCGTACCCTCCCATACTCGTCAAAAGTGCTTCAAGGGCCATAACCATCAGGGCAACGAAAGCAGTGTTCGCAGTTGTTCTCCAAATGTTTGGGTATCCTTTCATACTGCTCCAGAGAAATCTCCAATTCTTCAGAGTAAGCTTCGTTGGCATAAAGCCGTTCATGTCTACACTGAAAGATCGTAGAACTAGCCAGAGATACCCGAGGATTATCGGGAGTGTCAAGATGAGCATTATGAGTATGAAAAAGAAGACCCTGATCTTCTCAGCGTTCCTCTGATAGAACGACAACTTCACATCAATCCACCTCTACTTTTGGTTTTTGCATCAAGGCCTCGAAGTTGAACAGCTTCAGATAGACGAGTGCGAATATTATCCCCATTATGACGAGGATCACGGAGAGGGCTGCTCCGTAGCCGAACCTGTAATTTGAAAACGCCATGTGATATGTGTAAAGCGACCATACCTCCGTTCTGAAGACAGGTCCTCCATCGGTGATTATCAATATGTACTCAAATGAGGTTAGAAGTGAAAGAGTTTGATAGGCCGTTACGAAGAGAACCTGCCATCTTATCAGTGGGAGTGTGATTTTTCGAGTTATCATCCACCAGCTTGCACCATCTAGGAGAGCTGCCCTGTAGTAATCTATTGGAATGGCCTTTATGGCAGCGGTGAATATCAACATCCCCATCGATGCACCGATGAACCCGTTTGCCACTATCACGATGAACATCGGAGCTTTGTAAAGCCAATTCTGAGGTGGAAGTCCCATCGATGCTCTCAGAAAATTCAAGAGGCCGTGCTTTGTCGGATCGAATATCCACAACCACAACAGTCCGTACACCACAGATGGTGTGAGCCTTGGCAGCATCCAAAGAGATCTGAAAAAGCTTCCCCATTTCTCCGGCATGGAAGTTGTTAGAAGGGATATGAGCAGAGCTGATCCGACGTTGAAGAGGCCAAGTGTTGCAAATGTGTAGATCAGGGTGTTCGAAGTGACCTTTGGAATTATGAAATCCGTGGCGATGTCCTTGAAGTTCGAGAATCCAACGAAATTCCACTGAAATCGATAATCCATATCCGTGAACGAAAGAATTATCGTGAGAACCACTGGTATGAAGAAGAATACGACTACCATCGCCAACATCGGCATTAAAAACACCCAAGCCGTTTTTTTCAATCACATCACCCTTTCAAAGAGAGGGAGGGAAATTACCCTCCCTCCGAGTGTGTGAATCACTTTTCAACTATGATGACCTTATCCTTAAGCTGATCTTTAAGTCTCATCGCGACGAGATTCACGACCGTTTTTGGATCCTGTCCGCCTTCAGCCCACTGAATTCCTTCGAATATTATGGTGTTGAACAGATCGAATTTCGAGTCGTTCGGTATGAATCCAGAGTACGGAAGGAGCTTTGTACCCTGCTGCATTATGAAATCCTTGTGATACTCTGGAAGAACCGTCTCTTGCCATCTGATTGGAAGGTGTCCGCTCTCAACTGCATGCCTCATGTTGAGATCTGGAGCGGTTGCCAATGTGATCAACAAGAAGGCGAGTTCTGGGTATTTCGTGTGCGCTGGAATCATGTACACAACTGGGTGGGATAGAGTGTTCGGCCTACCGTAATTCTTGCTCTTCGGGAACGGAGCGATCAGGAACATGTTTTCAAGCTCTTTCTCTGTCTTTCCATAGTCTCTTTTCCACTCGGCCCAGTTCCATGTTCCTCCCATCCATGCGAGAACGTCACCAGAAGTGACCTCTTTGTGTACGGAGCTCCAAGGAGTTCCTATCATGCTGCTGGGGGTTATCTTCCAAACATTCGTAAGTTTGTAGAAGAAGTCGTACACCCTCAACATCTGTTCCTTGTTGAAGACGAATTTGGCTTGTTTCTCGTCGTAGAAATCCGCTCCGAAGCTTGTGAACACTTGGAAGTAGTCGATACCCTTCTTCGGCCTGTGGAAGAGTCCCCACTTGACGAGTCCTTTCTTCATAGCCTCTTGAGCAACCTTCACGAAATCTTCTAGTGTGAACTCGCCTTTGGCTATTTTCTCCGGAAGGGCGTTTATCTCTTCATCGCTCCAGCCGAGTTTTTTGAGCACCTGCTTGTTTATGTAGAATGGTCTTGCTTCCGTGTCCTGCGGTATTCCGTATATCTTGCCCTTGTACTTAACAGACTGCCAGAGAGAAGGTATTATGTCGTAGTATGTCTGTTTCCAGTACTTTTTCACGAATTTGTCGAGCGGCATGATGTATCCAGCTTCTGCCCACGCTCCAATGTCGTCGTGTCCGGAGCAGAGTATGTCGAATTTCTTCTTGGCTTGGAAACCGAAGAGTACCTTCTGTTTGAATTCACTCCAGTCGGTTGTATCGAAGAATCCATCCACCTTCACCCTGACGTCAGCTCCAGCAGCTTCGAGCATCCTGTTGAGTCTCTCAGCGGCGGTCTTGAGGTTATCAAACCTGTAGAACGACGGATTGTCCGGTCCAACTGTCCAAGCGGTTATGACTATGTCCTTTGCAAAGAGGATCACCCCGAAGATCAACAAAAGAACTGCCAGTTTCTTCATGAAAAATCCCCCCTCCTTAAAAGTGAGTTTCCTCAAACCACATCGAGTGGCCTGAATGTCTCACCCTTAACCCTGAACAGATTTAGATCGCTCTTAATCAGGAACATCTCAACGGTGTTGCAAACAGTCGCCTTGAAAAGGTGCCCTCCCACGATGCTTCTTGAAGGGCCTGCCAGAGCCACGTGAAGATGTGCAAAGGGTTCACCATCTTTGTCGGATATGTTTCCCTGAACCGAGACTAGCTCGTGAGGTACGGATATGTATTCCTTCTCGTACTCAGATTTGTTCGTGTTGAACCAGCCTATTTCAAAGTCTTTCAGCATACCTATCGCGTTCAAAACGACACCTGACTTCCATCCAAGTTCGCTGAGAACTTTGTAAAGGGTTTCGTAGAAATCCTCCCCATCATCCATCCTTACGAAGACCTTCTCGCCGTCAACTTTGTACTTCAACACAATCACCTCCCGTTCAAGATCTTCGATAGGTATTCGTAAGCCTTCTTCGACGAGAACTCCGTGCCTCCTGGAAGCGGCATACATTCGACAGATATGTATCCGTCGTACCCTATTTCAAAAAGTGTCTTGAATATGGAACGAAAATCGATGTGACCGTAACCTGGAGCCCATCTGTTGCTATCCGCAACGTGGAAGTGCATGAGTATGTCCTTGTGTTTCCTTATGCTTCCTTCGATGTTTCTTTCCTCTATATTCATGTGGAACGTGTCTAAAAGGAGCCCGACGTTGTCCATGGATATACTTTCAATAATTTGAGCTGTCTCATCCGCGGTGTTCAGGAAATCCGATTCATATCTGTTCAGTGGTTCGATAACCAGCTTCACTCCAAATCTCTTTGCGTACTCTGCTACTTCTCTAACCCCTTCTACGAACATATCCACGACATTTTCTTTTTTTCTGCTTCCAACCATACCCCTTATCAATCCTATTATAACCAATCCACCTATATTAGATGACAATTCCACATGCTCTTTCAGCCTCTCTATTGCGCCCGATCTGAGTTTTTCATCTTCAGATGTTAGAGAGAACTTTTCAGCAAGATATGCCTGCCCTGTTCCAATCGCCGAAATATCTAATCCTATCTCCTTTTTCAAAGAGTTTATCTTTTCTGGATCAACGACCTTCGGATCACGAACGGCTATCTCCACGGCGTCGTAACCTATGTTCTTTGCCATCTTCATTCCATTCTCAAGATCTCCTTTGAAGGCCAGAGCGTCAAACGCGGCATCTGATGTACTTATAACCAGCGATAGCTTCAACTCGTCCACCCCCTGTAAGGTCCCCTCTTTTTCATTTTGAGGGTAGTTATTTCGGCGACTTTTTTGATGAGTTTTTCAGAGTCTTTAAGCTTATCTCTGAGGACAAGATATGTCGCAATGGCGGTATCACCTCTCCCTGTTCTTCCTGCCATGGTCCACTCTCCGAATGGGTGGAAGAGTATCTTTCCAGCTCTAGCTAGATAAACCCCTTCTCTTGTCGTCATCAGTATTTCTTTTGTTCCAAATTCCATGATTCTTTTTAAGGAAGCTTCCGGGTTGCTTTCACCTGTCATGACCTTTGCTTCTTTGGAATCCAGTTTGAAAACGTCGAAGATCTTGAGAAGATCTTTGTTCTTCCAATCTTCGTAGTACATGTTCCCATCCTTGCCCACATTTCTGAGGAATCCTTGAGCATCACCACTGAGGAGCGTCGCTTTCTCTCTGACCACCTCGATCAGCCCCTCAGGGAATTCCCCATGCCACAATGGGCTTATGTGTACAATTCCGGAAACACTACGTATATCGTCTTCTTTGAATGGATCTGCTCGCGAGACAACTCTACTCGTTCGGTCATCTGGATTGTCCGAAGGATAGATATTCTCAATGCTCGTGGTTTTTGGCGACTTCATCCAAACGACATTTATTCCAAAGTCTTCCATATCCTTGAAGAGCTGGTAATCTTCTAAATTGAGTTTGGTCAGCACCGCTACATTCTCACCGAGAGACTTAGCGGCAAAGCTTCCGTAGTAAACCCCTCCACCGGCCAGGACTTCTCTGTTTCCTCTGAACACGTTCACATCTTTGGATACGTGTCCTATGAAAGTTATCATAGCCAGTGATTCCCCGCGGCGTATAGCGGTTTCCATCCTGATTCGAACGGTTTTTTCAAGAGGGCTTCCAACTCTTCCTTCGGCCTACAGCTGAGCTCTTCAGCTGGTGGTAATTTCCAGGGTGGGAAGCGGTCCATGATATCCCTGACCAGCTTTTCCATGTAGTCAAGTAGCGCTTCTACACCTTCTCTTGCTTTGTCAGCGTCTCCGAGGTCAGCTCTTCCTACCACACCTTCAGGATACGCCTTTACCTCTATTGGTCCGCCTCCTACATGACCATACCAAGCAATTGGCCTGTGAAGGAGATTTCCCGCCTTGTCTATGTGACCGTCTGGAAGGTAGCCACGGGGCTGGGTGCTCGTTGCCCACTCCTGGTGTATGAACTCTGGGAAGAGAGCCAAGCTCCATGACGTTTCGACTTCGTCAGCATGTATGAACGGTGTTTCGTAAGGTCCTCCTTCTTTTTTTGTTTTGAACTTGTCCTGTATTGCATGGTACCAGTTCAGATTTATTATTATCGCCGGAACCTGGAATATCTTTGCAAACTTGTGTATCGCAACCGGGATGACGAATTCCTGCCCATGACCGTTCAACAGTATCTGTTTTCTAAAGCCAGTGTTCCAAAATCCAGCCATCACACTTACGAGCTGATCTATGAAAGCTTCATCTTTCACAGGTACCGTTCCAGGCATTCCTATGTGATGATATGGATGGAAACCAAACCATATCGGTTCCGAAACTGTGCAACCCGTTGCGATGGCTACCTGCTCAGCCATTCTCGTCACCAAGAAAGTATCCTCACCTGTTGGAGCGTTGTCACCGTGGTTTTCCGTGCTGCCAACGGGGATTATTATCAGATCACATTCATCCAGTCTCTCCCTTATTTGCTTCATTGTCATGGTCTGAAAGTAAACCCCACTCGGCCTTTCCATGTGTCCGCCATCCGGCGGTATTTTCCACCTTCCCATACTCATACCTCCTTCTTCAGAATTTCACGTGAGCGTTTCCAGACTCGACGGCTTTGTAGCACGCGTCGACGATCTCTATAGCCTTGACCCCGTCGTGAACGGTGACGGGTGGATCAATTTCACCCCTCAGAGCTCTGACGAACAACTTGTCTTCTTCCTCGTATCCCCATTTCTTCCTGAAGTCCACCTTCGTGTAGTCCTTTGATTCGA
Source organism: Thermotogaceae bacterium (assembly GCA_027038385.1). GTDB lineage: Bacteria > Thermotogota > Thermotogae > Thermotogales > Thermotogaceae > WGAO01. The sequence continues at coordinate 1,254 of JALVXE010000068.1, read as the reverse complement.
CAACAGCCTCAAGCTTGTTTCCAACACTGTAGTAGACCTTTTCCATCTCATCGTTAGCCACCATCTTGTGGTCTCCGTACACTTCCACCCTTTCAAACGGGATCATCCAGCTCGTATGGGCGCTCGATGTGAACGTCCCTATGATTCCGCTTTTCATCTTCACAGCTATAGCCCAATCATCGTAGTCATCGTATATACTCTTCTTTCCCAGGACATACATCTCGTCAACATCCCCGAACAGATATCTCATCATGTCAAAGAGGTGCAGAGTCGTTTCGAAGAGAAACCCTCCGGTGAACTCCCTGTTGGAAACCCAAGGTGGAACTTGAAGCTCTCCCCTGTTCATCTTTATCTGAAAAGAGTGGGGTTTCAAATCACCGGAATCGATTTTTTCTTTCATGAACTTGTAAACATATGCGAATCTCCTGTTATGACCAACTTGAAAGACTACTTTCTTATCTAAAACGAGTTTTTCAAGCTCTTTGGCATCGCTCAAGGAAATCGTCATGGGCTTTTCAACAAAGACGTTCAATCCCTCTTCGACGGCTTCTTTCGCGAGATCGAAGTGCGTTCTGTTGGGAGAAGTTATGTAAACTGCATTGATCCCATCTGACTTCATATCCTTCAAATTTTCATATCTCTTTGCTCCGTATTTTTCCATTATCTCATTCGCCCTTTTGTCGTCCGGTTCTATGATTCCAGCTATGTTCACGTCTTCGATCTCTGATAGGTTTTCCATGTGAACCTTGGCTATGAATCCCGTGCCAACGAAACCTATCTTCATCTATGATCACCTCACATGTTTAGCCAGGTCACCTTTACAAGACTCTTATCGGTTTGAAGCCTCTTTATGTACTCTGGTATCTCTTCAAGTTTCACTTTTTTGGAAATTATCTTGGTCATGTCCATTCCGCTAGCCATGAGGTTGATCACCCTTGGGAACGTTCCGTGACCTGAGTGCCCTTGAGATCCGACTATTTTCGCTCTCTTTACCTGAAAGACCTCCGGGGTTATCGGAACCTTCACATCAGCTCTAGCTACTATGACGACGGTCGCATTTATTCCACGCGCGTTCCATATAGTCTCTTCGAGTTTCGGCCATATTATGTGAGGAACTCCTGTCGCTTCTAGGTATAGGTTTGCTCCCCAACCGTTGGTGTATTCCAGGACTTTTTCGGTGAAGTCCTCCTTTGTAGGATCTATCGTGTAATCGGCTCCAAGCTCTTCTCCCATCTTCCTCCTTGTCTCCGATGG
>JALVXE010000067.1 GCA_027038385.1 Thermotogaceae bacterium | reverse complement strand
CATAAGTTGGGAAGAGATACCGAAGATCTCCGAGAAGATCAAGGAGGGAAAAGATTACGTGGCGATCAGGAAAAACGGAAATATAGAGGTTTACTACAACGCGTACAACGGGAAGTACTTCATCCATTGGTCAGAACGTGATGAACGTGGCTCCGTTATGAGAAGGTCAATGCTAGTTATAAGCTTGTTCAACATACCTCTGTTTACGGTGATACTGTATTTCATAATGATGCTCAGGAAGAAGATAACGTCGAACTTCATAGATCCCCTCAGAAAGATGATAGATGCTCTTGACGATCTCGTAGCCACGACGTCATCTTCCTCTCAGGAGCTCGCTGCCTCATCTCAAGAGCTTGCAGCGAGCACAAAAGACTTGGAGGAGAAAGGAAGGTCTGTCAGCGAACACGCCGACGAAATGTTAAAAGATCTTGAGAAGACCGAGGGATTCTCCGAAAACGTCGCGGAGTTCGCCGGATTTTTGGAGGAATCCATAGGAAACTTGGAGAAGCTCTCGGACGAGTTAGGTGAATCGATGCAGGAGATCCATGAGATGGGAGGACTGATCCAGCAGATAGGAGAAAGGATCGTGGTCCTGTCGATAAACGCTTCAATAGAGAGCTCGAGGGATACGATAGACAGGCAAGCTATAAGGGCTCTCGCAGATGAGATAGGGAGCTTGTCAGAGACGACGACGGAGAGGGTTTCCAAGATATTTGCATCTCTTCAGGGATCCCAGGAAAAGCTCGACGAGATGAACGCCGCACTCAAGGACATAATGAACGAGACAAAAAGGCTTGCAGATGGTGCGGACAAACTCTTGAAGATGATAAGGGGTAACAGAGGGGAGTTCAAGAAAGTCTCGGAGATTATTGAAGGAATGTTCACTTCGATAGAAGAGGTCAATTTCGCATCTCAGAACCTTGCAGAAGCCGCTACCGAGCTTTCCCAGAAATCCTACGAGGTCCAGAGGATGGTGGATGAGATTATCCTCAAACATTCACATAAGAGTGAAAAGGAGGTGGAGTGAAGATGTTCGATTACAGCCAGCTCGTGAAAGAAATGGAAGACCTCAAAAATCAAGGTCTGTACATCTACATAAGGACGCTCGAAGGGCCGCAGGGTTCTTGGCTGAAGATAGAGGGAAAGAAGGTTCTGAACCTATGCTCGAACAACTACCTCGGATTTGCAGACGAGCCCAGACTGAAAGAAGCGGCCAAAATGGCTATAGACTACTGGGGAGTAGGACCCGGAGCCGTCAGAACGATAGCCGGAAGCTTGAAAATACACGAGGAGCTTGAAGAGGCTCTTGCGAAGTTCAAGGGAGTCGAAGCGGCTCTTTTCTTCCAGACGGGGTTCATAACCAACCAGGCCGTTATACCCACTCTGCTTGGGCCGGAGGATGCCGTCTTCTCTGATGAACTCAACCACGCTTCGATAATAGACGGGATAAGACTCACAAAAGCCAAAAGGTATGTCTACAAACACAACGATCTCGACGACCTAAAGGCAAAATTGGAGGAAGCTTCAAAGGAAAACTTCAGGAGAAAGTTAATCGTGACGGATGGGGTCTTCTCAATGGATGGAGACCTCGCGCCCCTTCCGGGGATAGTCGAGCTCGCGGAGAAGTACGACGCCATGGTGATGGTGGACGACGCGCATGGAGAAGGAGTCCTAGGGAGCCACGGAAGGGGAATAGTAGATCATTTCAACCTTCACGGAAGGGTGGATATAGAGGTTGGAACGCTCTCGAAAGCCTTCGGAGTTGTCGGAGGATACGTGGCCGGTAAGAAGGAGCTCATCGATTATCTGAAGCAGAGATCGAGACCTTTCCTCTTCAGCTCACCTCTTTCGCCAGCCGACACGGCTGCTGCTCTGGAAGCGGTGAAGATATTGATGGAATCTGACGAGAGGGTTAAAAGGCTCTGGGATAACGCGAAGTACTTCAAAGAGAAAATGAACGCGCTCGGCTTTGACACTGGACACAGCGAGACTCCGATTACTCCCGTGATGCTGTACGATGCGAAGCTTGCTACGGAGTTCAGCAGGAGGTTGTTCGAGGAGGGAGTATTCGCCCAAGCCATAGGGTACCCGACCGTTCCCAAAGGGAAAGCGAGGATAAGGGTAATGATAAGTGCAGTTCACACCAAAGACGATCTCGATTTCGCCATAGAGAAGTTTGAAAAGGTGGGAAAAGAATTAGACGTGATAAAATAATGGAGTCACCTTGGAGAGGATGGATTTATGAGCTACCTTGAGAGGCTAGCCCCGAATGAGTTACTATCGGGGCTCTTAGCTGTGTCGATTCTGGCCATACCCAGAGAATACCTCAAGGCATGGATAGCACTCCTCTTGGGGGATGACACTCCTAAGAAAGCTGGCAGGCTTTCCATAAATCCGCTCGTCCACTTGGATCCGATAGGGACAATAGCCTTCATGATTTTCGATTTCGGTTGGACGAGACCCGTCCCCCTGAGGCCTTGGAAGATGAAAAGGTACGGACTTCTGATAGTCGCGATCTCTGGTCCCATTCTAAACGTTTTCGAAGCGGTCATATTCGCCGGAATAACGAAAAATCTACTTAGGCACTCGTTCGCATTCGAAGTTTTCTACAAATCAACACTTTATAGCTTCACGTACTCGATATTTTCGCTTTTTCCAATACCACCGCTCGACGGTTCCAAGATATTGGAGGCACTCCTTCCAGAGAAATACTCATCTTGGGTTATGAAATACGAAGTATATGGAACGCTCTTCCTACTATCCCTCTTGGCCCTTTGGATACTACCGCTCATGATGGATCCGTTCGTCAAGATGATAAATTCATTCGTGAACTCCATGATAGGGATTTAAAAAGGGCGGGTATCCCCGCCCTTTCACTTTCTGAAAGGTATGAAGAATTCGTCTATGACTTTCCCCTTAACCGACGTGTCCAACTTCCCCCAGTTGTACTTCGCAACGGCTTTCACGGTAAACTTGACCCCACCCTTTTCAACCTGAGCTACGACGTAGTGTAGATACCCAGCCACTCCCGCTTTCGTCCCTTTTATATGGGTTCTCCTTGACGAGAGCAGACCGAATCCTAGAGGCGCCCCTCCTCCTCCGGTTGTCACATACATAACGCCGTTTATAAGGAACCTCTCGTAGTGGTGTATATGCCCGTTGAAGACCACGCTTACCCTGTATTTCTCGAAGAGTTTTTTCCACTCTTCCTTAAGTGTGGGTTCTCTGTTCGGTGAATTCGTGAAGAACGGATGGTGGAAATAGACGACGATGAACTTGTAAGATTGCGCTTTCTTCAGCTCCCTTTCAAGCCATTCCGTTTCGGACTTGTAAACGCTCGAGCCTTCAGAAACGTTGCTGTCCAGGACTATGAAATAGATATCACCGACCGTGTAAGAGTACCACCTCTTGTCGAAATCTCCTCCACCTCTTCTAAGAGTGAAAGCCTGGTAGTAAAGTGGCGAATTTCTCTCGTGGTTTCCAAGCGTTGGAAATATCGGTGTGTTGAAATACACGTACTTTCCTGCCTCGAAAAACTTATCCCAATCCCTTTTTAGATCACCGCTCTCAACGAGATCTCCCGTGTGTATTATGAAATCCGCATTTTCCTTCTCCATCGATTTACAAACCATTTCGTGCCAATCCTCGTTCGTTCTCGTATCCCCGTAAACGAGGAATTTTATGTCCTTCCTCTTCAGAGTCTTAAGATAAACATACCTCTCAAGGTTTCCAGCTTTTACGAGTGCCTTCCCCAACTCCCCTGGTTTCATCCCTGTAACCTCTATGTTGTGGAAAGTGTCTATCACGCTATCCGAGAACTTCCTTCCCTTGTACACCACCATTCCTTTAGTGGGTCTCCAGGTTCTGAAAGCCACCCAAACACCGTTGTAATCCGCTCCAGAAAGGTAAGGGTCCCATCTCCATCCGCTCTTTGGAACCTTGACCACTATCTTCGATCCCGAAACCTTCTCTATCTCGTAGTCCTCACCCCAAAGGAGTGAAAAGCTCGCACCTCCCTTGTAGGATATCTCCAATTTTCCGTTCTCATCCGCCTGGGCGGCGCTCACGACCTTTCCATTTGAGCTTTCCACCACAACGACTCCAGGCAGCGGTTTCCCGTATTGATCGATCACCGAGAACTCCTTCTCTTCACTTGAGAGTCCCATATCCTTCTTAACGCTCTCAAGGTCCCTATCGACGTAAATCTTCAACGTCAAGCTCTTTCCAGCGTTTCTGTACATTATTATGAACCTTCCGCCCATGAAGAAAGATCTAGATCTTTTCAGCTCAAAGCCATACGCCGTGTGCCTTCCCTGGACGAAATGGTAGTTCATCCCTCTGACTATCAGAGGTTCGAAGTCGCACAGAGCCACCAAAAACCTGACGTCTGACATGTGATCTTTCGAAGCGACGGATACATCGAGTCTCTTTCCATCCCATTTGTAAAGAACCTCAACCTGGAACCTCCCAGCTGCTCCAGTGACTCTCATAGAGCTTCCGGAAAGCCTCCACTCGCTTGGAACGAACTTCTTCCTGTTAACGACTATCTCGAGGTTCCTCAGTATGTCGAAACCACTTTTCGGCGCCAAGTCTACAAGGGTCCCACCTCTGAACTCCGCGATCCCACCAGAGCTCTTCAGCGTTATATCCCCAGGGAAGGGGCATATGCCGCTCAGAGAAAATGAGGTGAGAGCTGCAGTGATGACCAGAAGAAAAATCAACTTTTTCATCAAACCATCTCCTTTCCTTCAATGATCTTTCTTATGTACTCGAAATTTGGAACCCTTTCATCATGGTACAGCCTTTCCACAACTTCGAGTATCTCGTCTCTGTATTTGATCGCAGAGAATTCGATCTTTAGGAAAGCTATTGTATCAAAAACCGCGAAGGCAAACGTCAAAAAGAAGAGTTCTAAAACGAACTCCTTCAGCGGAAGGTCCAGGAATATGTCAAGTATCCCGGTGACTATTATTCCAGAGAAGAGGTCTTCCGCAACGACCTTTATGAAATAGCTCACGGCGTACTTCGAGATTATCTCTGACTTTTTCGATCTTCCGAAACCCCTCGCCATCTTTTTGAAATCCTCCAAGCTCACGCCTCTAAACTTCAAAGATATCAACCTACTGACTATCGTTGCCTTCCAAAAATCCTCATCTTTTGAGAAGAGCTTCCAAACAGCGATCACAGTCCGTGAAAAGGGAAACCTAAGGAGACTCTCCATCGATACCATCGATATTCTTCCTTTCACGTCTTCTCCCCCTGATTTTCAAAATTCGCTTGCAGGTCAATTATAAACTCTCGAAATGAAAAATTCGCAACGTGATCAGAATCTGTTGAAAAATCTCTTTCAAAATCAACACTCGATTCTGTAAAATACACACCAGCCGCTGGCAGATTGCAAATCTCGATTAGGGGGTAAAAATATGCTGGAAGCCTTCCTCAGGTATCTTGAAAACACATCGTTTCATAGCTTCACCCTAGGTAATCTGGTGATGTTTGCCGTTGCAGGTGCACTTCTATACATAGCTGTAGTGAAGAACTCAGAACCCCTGCTCCTGGTCCCGATATCCTTCGGAATCATCCTCGCAAATATACCTCCAGACGTAACAGGAATTCTGAACCCTCCAAGGGATGGCCTTCAGGGAGGACTCTTGTGGTACCTCCAGCGTGGCCTTTACACCGGCGTCTATCCCCCGCTCATATTCCTGGGGATAGGGGCTCTCACGGACTTTTCATTCATGCTCTCATACCCGATAACGATATTCCTCGGCGCGGCCGCTCAGGCTGGGATATTCATAACGTTCCTCTTGTCCAAAGCAATAGGTTTCAATCTCAAGCAGGCAGCGTCCATAGCGATAATAGGCGGAGCTGACGGTCCTACATCGATATACACAGCATCCAGGTTCGCCCCAGAGCTTCTATCCGTCATAGCGGTAGCAGCGTACTCGTACATAGCATTAATACCGGTCCTTCAGCCAATAGTCTCAAAAGCACTGACGACTAAAGAAGAGAGAATGATAAGAATGGGCGAACCAAGACACGTTTCAAAACTCGAAAGGGTTCTTTTCCCCATAATAATAACCCTCATAGTCGGTGCACTCGTTCCAAAGGCTCTTCCACTCGTTGGGATGCTGATGTTCGGAAACCTCCTGAGAGAGGTCGGAGTCGTCAAGAGATTGGTTGAAGCCGCTAGCAGGTTCATACTCGACACCGTCACGATACTTCTTATGGTCTCAGTTGGATCCACAGCGAGGGCGGATCTCTTTTTAAGACCTCAATCTCTGATGATATTCGGCCTTGGAGCGTTCGCTTTTATCACAGCTCTCGCCACCGGCATTCTCTTCGCAAAGTTCATGAACCTTTTCTTGAAAAACAAGGTCAATCCACTTATAGGGGCCGCTGGAGTCTCCGCCGTTCCGGATTCTGCCAGAGTTGCTCAGAAGATAGCGATGGAAGAAGATCCGCACAACTACATACTGATGCACGCCATGGGTCCAAACGTCGCCGGTGTCATAGGATCAGCCATAGCTGCTGGGGTTTTTCTGTCTCTCCTCAGGTGAGTGGTAAAATGAATACAGTGGTATCTTTGAGGAGGTGTTCAGGGTGAAAAATTCCGTTTTCTTGTCTTTTCTTCTCGCAATCTCAGCGTTCCTCATGGCCGCTGGTTTCTCATGGTGGACCCCGATGGACACGATGTACGCTTTTTCAAATCCCATAGCGGGAGCTTTCAAGAAAAGCTTTCTTGATATCGAGACATCCTACGAATCTGACGAGTCAACCCTCACGTACCTGATCGGATCTATCGGCATATCAACGGATGCACTCAACCTCTATGTCGCACCGCTTTTGAAACATCCGATGATTTTAGAAAAGGTCTTCAACTCAGAGATCGATATCAAAGACATACTGCTGACAATCCCGGCTCTGGCCTCTCTCAAGATCGCAAACGCCATCGTGATCTCATCGAGCATAAACGCCGTGTTTTTCAAAGGAAATTTCGAGATACTGGACGTTCCAACCATTGCATTAGGGCTTGGAGGAGAAACGATGAACTACAAAACATACAGCGCTGGTGCTCTTTACTACGAAACGTCAGATCTCTTTACATTCGATGAAGAGAGAAAGATAACCACAAACGAGAACTTCAACTGGAAGAATGGGATCGCTGGTATCTACGCGTACTCGAAGGGACTGAACTCTGAATCTTATTTCAACGTATCGATCGACCTCCCTGTGATAGACAAACTCTCAAACGAGGAAGGCGATAACTCCGCCGAGATCATACTGAACAGCCTCACAGGAGATCTGATCGTCTCAAACGGCGGCGTGATCTTTGGAGGAGGCTGGAACAGGGGGAGCTACTACGGTCTTTTGGGGCTTGACCTCAAGTTTCTAAAGATATGGGCTGAGAGCTTCGGAGGGAACGGAATGGAATTTTTCAAGAGCTTCTTGATAAAAGCCAAGGTCACATTCTGATAGGGGAGGCGATTTCTTGAAAGCGATATTCAAGGACCACGAGGGTGAAGGGCTGACGATGAAAGATACCCCGGAACCGACGAATCCGGGACCGGGGGAAGTCATAGTAAAGGTAAAGAGGGCTTCTATATGTGGAACGGACGTTCATATATACATGTGGGATAGATGGGCGGCGAGCAGGATAAAGCCGCCCATTATTGTGGGGCACGAGTTCGCTGGAGAAGTAGTCGAAAAGGGAGAGAACGTGGAAGGCCTGGAAGTGGGTGATTACGTCGCCGCGGAATCGCACATATTCTGCGGACATTGCTATCAGTGCAGAACAGGAAGAGCTCACGTGTGCCAGAACTTGAAGATCCTCGGAGTCGACGTCGACGGAGCCTTCGCGGAGTACGTGAAGGTCCCCGCGAGGATACTCTGGAAGGTCTCGCCCGAGATAGATCCGAACTACGCATCTGTTATGGAACCGTTTGGGAACGCCATACACACCGTGACGGTCGAGGATCTCACGGGAAAGACCGTCCTGATAGCCGGAGCAGGTCCAATAGGAATAATGGCAATCCAGGTGGCGAAAATCGAAGGTGCGTCTTTGGTGATAGTGTCTGAGATAAAAGACTACAGGATAAAACTCGCCAAAGAGAACGGAGCCGACGTGGTCATAAACCCCCTCAAGGAGGATCTAGTTGAAAGAGTGATGGAACTCACAAATGGTGAGGGAGTAGACGCATTCTTCGAGATGTCGGGTAGCCAAGATGCGCTCAGACAGGGTCTGAGATCGCTCACACCGGGCGGAACGGCTTCGATACTTGGGGTCTTTCACAACGAGTCGATATCCTTCGATATGAACAACCTCTTCACTTTCAAAGGGATAAAGATGTACGCGATAACTGGAAGAAAGATATTCGAAACATGGAGAATAGCTGATCAGCTTCTCAAGAGCAAGAGGGTGGACATGTCCAAAGTCGTGACACACGTTCTTCCGTTTGAAGAGTGGGAGAAAGGTATACAGCTTATGATGAAGGGTGAGAGCGGAAAGATAGTCTTAGAGGTGAGTTGATGATAACGTTTGGTCCCGTTCCATCGAGGCGCCTTGGAAGGAGCTTGGGAGTGAACAACATCCCAAAGAAAGTTTGTTCATACGATTGTGTGTATTGCCAGATCGGAAAGACGAAACTTCTGAGCGTTGAAAGAAGGGAATTCTTCAAGATCGACGAGATTCTCAAAGAAGTCTCGGATAAGTCAAGGAATTCTGAGTACGACTACATAACTTTCGTACCAGACGGAGAACCAACACTGGATATAAACCTCGGCCAGGAGATAAAAGCATTGAAAGACCTCGGAAAGATAGCCGTGATAACGAATGCATCACTCCTTTGGGTCGAAGGGGTGAGAGAGGCTCTGCACCACGCAGACTGGGTATCGGTAAAATTGGACGCAGCGAGAAAAGGAACTTGGAAGAAAATCGATCGGCCACATTTCTCACTATCTTTTGAAAAAGTCCTGGAAGGGATATTGGAATTTTCAAAGCAGTTCGAGGGGACCCTTGTCACCGAAACCATGATCATTTCCGAATTCAACGACTCAGAAAAAGACCTTGTGGAGATAGCAAAGCTTCTTGAAAAGATAAATCCAAAAACTGCCTATATATCCGTGCCCACAAGGCCACCAGCTTACAGCGTCAAGCCAGCTTCAGATGAGACGCTTGATCTAGCTTACGTGATGATCTCATCAAGGGGAATCGATGTAGAGATACTCTCAAAGCCGGAGGTCGGATCGTTCGAGATAGGCGATGATCCGAAAAAAGGTATTCTCTCGATAACCGCGGTCCACCCCATGAGGGAATCCGATCTCAAAAAGGCTCTGGAAGATAAGGGATACGATTTTTCCATCGTGGAAGAGTTGCTTCAGGAGAAAAAGCTGGAAGTTTTGGAATACGGCGGTGTCAGGTTCTACAGAAAGAGGTGATGCTTTTGAAAAAGCTCGCTGTTCTCATACTGATGATATCCGCTCTGATCTTCTCAAGCGATATCGAAAGCGTGATCAAAGACCTTGAAAACAGAACGAACAGGCTTGACTCTAAGATAGACGCGGTGCGTGGAATCTTGGAGGGGAAGATAGCCGATCTGTCCGCGAGTATCGACGAGGAGCTCTCGAAGGTGAGATCCGATGTGAAGGATTTAAATCTCAAATTGAACGACCTGTCAGAGACGGTCTTGACGCTGAGTGATCTCATGAAAAGACTCAGCGACTCTTTGAACATAACGTACGAGAACCAGAAAAACCTCCTCAAAACTATAGAAACCCTCAAGAAAAAGCTCGACGAATCCTACACCCTTTCTCAAAAAGCGGTTTTGGCTTCAAATCAAGCCTTGGAGATGGCAAAAAGCTCGAAAGAGGATTCCCTCTCTGCGGTGAAGATATCCCAAACGAACCGGCTTCTCATATACCTCGCTCTAATGATTTCTTTGTCGAGTCTCGTTCTATCTGTATACATCTTCTCAACTACACGTTAAAGGAACGGAACCTCCTGACGATAAAGAATATAGTAAAGGAGTACCGACTGGGGGTGGTCGGGATGAGGGTTAATCCAGTTGGAGATTTTGACAGCATTGCTAAGGAAGTGCACGTTGGGAGAAAAAATGTGCAAGCTCAAAGCGTCTCTCAGATGAGTGTTGAGGATGCTCTTAGGAATTTTCAGAAGAAGCTGAAGAAATTCAGGGAAGTTTTGAAGAGCGAAGCAGAATTTCAGATAGACAGGTCGACGGGAATGGTCATAGTTAAGATAAAGGATAAGGACACAGGACAGATAATAAGGCAGATTCCCCCAGATGTTGTCGTGAAGCTAGCTAGAACGATAGATGAGTTCCTGGGAATGCTATTAGACGAAAGGGCGTGAGATCATGAGTGATTACCTGAGCAGCATAGCGAGCACGATAAACCAGAAGTACACGAGCGATATGGGAATGTTTCAGATCGGAGGTATAGTCTCCGGTCTTGACACCTCCAAGATAATAGACGCAATACTTAAAGCAGAATCACAACCTCTCAACCAGCTCACAGAGAGGTTCAAAAAACTCGACCTCATGAAGAAAGCCTACAACGAAGTGAAGCAGAAACTCGAGGACTTCAGAAACTTCGTCTTCGACTTCAGCCTTCAGAAGAACATCATGCTGAAAACCGCAGAGAGCTCCAACGAAAACGTTCTCCAAGCTCAAGCTTTCGCCGGGGCCACCGACGGAACGTACTTCGTGAAGGTCCTCCAGATGGCCACGAACTCAACGCTTTACGGAAGATCCACGGTCAGGGTCAGCATAGACTCATCAACCACGAAATTCGGAGATTTGAATTACTACACAACCCCTACAAACTCAACGATAAGGATCTACAACAGTCAAACCGGTGAGTACAAAGACGTTGACATAACGACCGACAACACGATAGACGACATAGTAAACAACATAAAAACGGCGATAGACGATCTATTTGGCACCGGAAGCGCGGATGTCTCTTTCTCAGATGGAAAGCTCTCCATAGGAACAACTGATGACAGCAAGCAGATAACGATCACGCAGCTATCTGGAAACTTCATGCAGGTCTTTCACCTCGATGAGGATTCACCGACAGGTGCCGCCACGGACAAGATAGAGAGCACAGCACCGGTCTGGGCGATAAGATCTTCTTTAAAGACCCTCCAAGACCTTGCAAACTACAATGGAACAACTGTAAACAGCGGAACGATAAAGATAAACGGTGTGAGTATAGACATCTCAACAAGTGACACTATAAACGAGATCTTGGATAAGATAAACTCCTCGAAAGCGGGAGTGTTCGCGTATTACGACTACCACCAGAACAAGATAGTTCTCAGAAGAAACGATTTTGGAAACAAGGCGATAACTCTAGAGGACGATGGAAACATACTCTCAACGCTCGGGCTCGTGGATTCCGATTACTCAGATTCTGACAATCCGGTGTTCGTAGCGGGTCAGAACGCACACCTTCAGATAAGCATGAACGGAGTCGATTACGTGGATGTGTACTCCGATAAGAACGAGGGGATAGATTTCGAGGGGATATCATTCACCGTAAGGGCCACATCCACCACTCCCGTCATGGTGAAGGTCAACACGGACAAGGAAGCCATAAAGAAAAAGCTGCACGATTTCGTCGACAAATGGAATGACCTCATGGGATACATATACGAAAAGCTCAACGAAGAGCCCGTCAAGAACAAGAATCCAGAGGACATGACGGACGAAGAGAAGATGAAGGGAGTCTTGAGAAACGACCAGTACCTGAGATCGATCTTCGATCGTCTAAAGAGGTTCATGACAATGCAGATAAATTCTGATGAGAAGTTCAAATACCTCTTCGAGATAGGGATAAGCTCCGGAGATGTCGGTGGATCTTATGAGAACATGATGAAGGGAAAACTCACGATCGACGACGACAAGCTTGACAAGATCATAGACAACAACCTTGAAGACCTTTGGAAATTCCTCGGAGATGGTGAAAACTCCTTCATGCAAAAGCTTCACAACTTTCTGTGGAACCTCACCAAATTCAACGGCGAAATAGACTCCGTCGCTGGAACAGATGGTAGGATCTACAGAGAGCAGAGGATGCTCTCAAAGGAGATAGCGGATTGGATGGAGAGACTCAAAGAGAGAGAGCAGGAGCTTTGGAGGAAGTTCAACTACATGGAAGAAGTGATATCGAAGTTTCAATCCATGGGAGCGTGGCTCGCTCAGGCCACAGCTAAGAAAAAGTAAAAAAACTTTGACAACCTTTAACACGGTGTTATATAATGCCTTACAAGGATTCTTAAAACTCGCACAGGGGGTGTTTTTATGAGGATGAGAAAAGGCTTTACGTTGATAGAACTCCTGATCGTCTTGGCGATCATAGGAGTGTTGATGGGAATAGGTGTGCCAGTTTACACGAATCAGTTGAACAAGGCTAAGGCGAGAGTAGTTGCATCAAACCTCAGAACAATCGCTCAAACTGTCGCAAATTTGGCAACCTTGGGTACCGACATTAGTGGATTTAATACAGGTGATAAGAAAGTATCAGATGTTGTTAAAGGTATAAAGAATCCTGATTATTATAAGGTCTACGCTGCAAGTGATACAAGTTCTGGCACATGGGACGTTTATGTTTACTACAACGGCACGGATGTCGCCACAAAATTGGTGGAGGATGAAATAGGAGATTCATGTGACGCAAACAGTGTAGGTGGTACGAACGGTACAGATACTTCTCTCGATGCTAGCCCAGCTTGCGTACTTAAGAACATCCCTGCCATTGGATTCTGACCTGGGGAAGAAAAGAGGATAGCCCCGCCCTTTCGGGCGGGGCCTTATTTACACCTTCGTGTCAACTTTTAGCGGCGGCGTCACCTTGTATATCGCGTCAAATCTACAAACATCCATACAGCTTCCGCACCTGATGCACAGATCTTGATGTATCACGTGAACTTTGTTCAGTTCGCCCTCTATCGCTTTCGTCGGGCAGACTATCTTACAAGCGGTACAACCGGTACATTTATCAGGATCTATCACATAGCTTATAAGGTCTCTACACTTTTTCGCCGGACAAATCTTTTCCTTAACATGCGCTATGTACTCATCTCTGAAATATCTCAACGTAGTCAAAACAGGATTTGGTGCCGTCTGGCCGAGTCCGCAGAGCGACGTTTCTTTAACCACCATCGCAAGCTCCTCGAGTGCATTTATATCCTCCATCGTTCCTTCACCTTTGGTTATCTTGTCGAGTATCTCGTACATCGTCCTAGTTCCTTCTCTACAGGGCGTGCATTTCCCACAAGATTCGTTCACCGTGAACTCCAGGAAAAATTT
>JALVXE010000066.1 GCA_027038385.1 Thermotogaceae bacterium | reverse complement strand
ATAGGGAAGAAAGGGCGGAGTTTCTCGTAAAAGAAGACGAGCTCATAGACGGAGACCTCATACTCTCTGGAAAGAGGGTTTCCATAAAAGGTGAGATAACGGGAGACGCCGTTCTGATGTACTGCGAGACGGTGTTTTCCGGGAGGGTAAAAGGAGATCTGGTGATCATAGGTGGAAAGGTCGAGTTCAAAGGAGGAGTGGTGAATCAAGACCTGGTTCTCGTAGGAGCGAAATCAAAAGGAGAACCCGATGAAGTTTTGGGCGACAGGGTCAAGGTGGCGAACTTTCTCGCCAGCGGTATTTTGACAGCGATATCACCGATCCTCAAAACCCTCGGGATGAGTTTTCTCGGGAAGAGGATTAAGAACGATGGAACGCTTGTCGTCGACGATTACCAAGAGATAAGCACCATGGCTTTGAAGAGACTCATTGTCAACGCCAAACTAAAGTCTCAGAGAATTCAAGCAGATGAAATCGACGTCATGGGAGAACTCGAGGCAGACGAGATCCGATCGAGAAGGGTGACGATCAAAGGAATCTTGAAAACGAGGGTTCTGGAGTGCGAAAAGCTCAGAAATTCTGGAAAGCTTATCGTGAAAACCATGAGATGTGGAGATATCTCGGGAAATGGGGAGATCCTCGAGGAGGGATAAGATGCTCGAAGTGTTAAACCTCAGAAAGACCTACAGATCCAGAGGAAAGGTTGTTGAAGCTGTGAAGGGGATATCGTTCTCCGCGAAGCTCGGAGAGGTTTTCACGATACTCGGACCAAACGGAGCCGGAAAGAGCACGACGATAAAATCAATACTCGGTCTCGTGTTACCAGATTCCGGATCGATACACGTAAACGGCATAAACATAATGAAGAACAGGAAGAAAGCCTTGCGCTACATGTCCGCGGTTTTGGAGGGGAACAGAAACGTTCACTGGAAGTTGAGCGTTAAGGAGAACATGATCTACTTCGGTGGTATGAGGGGGCTCGGCGGAAAGAGGTTGAGAAGTCGAATGGAAGAAGTTGCAAACCTTCTTGGGATATCCGACAAAATGGACCAGCTCGCCGGAAAGCTCTCGAGGGGATACCAGCAGCGTCTTGCTATAGCGATAGCCCTCCTCCCCGACACCCCTGTGATTCTCTTAGATGAGCCCACACTTGGCCTTGACGTTGAAAGCTCGGTGGAAATAAGGAAAGTTATAAGAGAGCTCGCCAAAGTTGGAAAACTGGTTTTGCTATCAACGCACGATATGAAACTCGTGGAGAACGTCGCGGACAGGGTGATGGTGATAAACAAGGGAAGGGTGATAACGTTGAAAAAGCCATCCGAGCTCAAGGCGATGTTCAAGAGTAGATCCTACAAGATAGTCTTCGATGGAAGTGTGTCCGAGGCTCTCAGAGAAAAACTCTCGGATTTCGGAAAATTCGTCGAGGATGGTGGGGAAATCACCCTCGTTGTGAATTTGAAATCGGCTGATGAGATATACGACCTGTTCGATATTCTCAGATCGGAAAAACCCACCATATCTTCTATAGAGAGCGAAGAGCTGGATTTCGAGGAGATATTCATGAAGATAGTGAGAGGTGATGAAGAGTGATCTATCTCATAAGGGGAACGTTCATCAGGGTGATAGGCGAGATGAGGAGATACCTCCTGAACCTGATATCTTCGATAATCATATTCCTCATAATATTCCTCCTGATAGCTCTGGGATTTAAAACGTTTGGCCAAGGGCAGAGTCTTTCCTTCAAGAACACCGCGGTTGGTTACTTCGTCTGGATGTCCGTTATGATAAACCTCACGGATCTGTCATGGACGATAATGAACGACATGCAAAGAGGGATAATCGAGCAGGTCTTCATATCACCCTTCGGTCCTTTAGTCGTGTACACCGCATACGAGCTCTTGATGCTCGTAGTGGAGCTTCCGATAGTCTATGGAATGATGGTTCTTATATTCTCGATGGCCAACATGAGCGTTCACGTCCATCCGTCGTTTTTCTACTTCCTCGTTCTCGTCATGCTCCAGTCCCTCGGAATGGGATACGTACTGGCCGGGGTGACGCTCAAGTACAAGAAGACTCAGGCCCTTTTAAATTTAGCGCAATTCGCACTCATAGGACTTCTCTTCGTCAGCACAAACAAATGGTTGATGACATTGGTACCGATAGCTCCGCATTTCAAGGCGATGAGCATCGCATCAGAAGGAGCTGCTCCAAGCTGGGGTTATTTCCTGACAGCCGCGATCGGAACGGCCCTTTACATGATAATAGGAGCTCTTATGTTTTCCCTATTTTCGAAATCAACGCTCAAGAGAGGGGAGCTATCGATGTACTAAGTCCTGGGCCCGAATATCGCGGTTCCTATCCTTACAAAAGTCGCTCCCTCTTCTATGGCAACCTCAAAATCGTTGCTCATACCCATTGATAGCTCTCTCAGGTGCGGAAAGTCTTTCGACATATCGTCCTTTATCTCTCTAAGCCTTCTGAAAACCCATCTAACCTCTTCTGGATCTTCAACAAATGGTGCCATCGTCATCAGGCCGATAACCTTTATGTGTTCGTATCCGCTGGCTAATTCGAGAAACTCGTGCACTTCATCCTCCCTTATCCCGGCTTTGCTCTCCTCTCCCGATATGTTCATCTCGATGAATACCCTCATCACCTTGTTGATCTTTGAGGCTCTCTTTTCTATTTCGTCGAGCTCCTCTTTTCTCCAAACCGAGTGAACGTAATCCGCTATTGGAACGAAATATTTGACCTTGTTCGTCTGTATCCTACCTATGAAATGCCACGTTATATCCAGATCTCTGAGCTCCTCATACTTTCCCTTGAGCTCTTGAGCTCTGTTCTCCCCGAAGTTTCTCAAGCCAAGGGAATACGCTTCCTTGACGGCATCCGCCGGGAAATTCTTCGATACCGCCACCAAGGTTATCTCCCCTGGATCTCTCCTGGCCCTTTTAGCGGCGCTCTCTATCCTTTTTAAAACACTCTCAAGTCTTTCCCTCATCACCCTCACCAAGCCTTTCAAGTCTTCTCACGAACTCATCAAGGAGCTTTTTCGTGCTCTTCATCTCGAGACTGACTTCTCTCAGATATTCCATACCTATCGGGGTGATCCGGTAGATCTTTCTTGGCGGACTCGTGCTTGTATCCCACTCTGGGATCACAAAACCAGAAGCTTCCAAAGACGCGAGTGTTCTGTAAACCGTTCCCATATGTCCAACTCCCATTATGGGAAACCCCATATCTCGAA
>JALVXE010000065.1:9895-13470 GCA_027038385.1 Thermotogaceae bacterium | reverse complement strand
CATCATGGAAAGGCTGAAAGAGATACTATCGTGATTAGGATTTCCCCGCCTTTGGCGGGGTTTCAAATGCCAGTTTTATGGAATCGGTTACACATTCTATCCACATAGATAAAATGAGATTTGATTAGAAATGGCGAGAAAAGAGGCTGTAAACTCCCTAAATCGATCATATTTTCCGATAATCACGCCTAAGGAAATTTTGAGAGCCGATATGGAATTTTGTTAAATACACGTGGGAGGGAAAACGGTTACATGATAACCATAAGGGATGTGGCAAAAAGAGCCGGAGTCTCAGTTGCAACTGTCTCTAGGGTGATCAACAACAGGGGAAAGGTCTCCATAGAAACGAGGGAAAAGGTCTTGATGGCGATGAAGGAGTTAGGTTTCTCGCCAAGGCCGTGGGCGCAGTTTTTGGCAGCCCCTAGAAGGAAATTCACGGTGGCTGTCGTTGTTGCGGATAGGATACGTACTGAAAATGGGTTTTACAAATACGTATTCGACGGGATAAAGGAGGTTTCTGAGCAGAGTGGCGTTAGAGTGGAAAAAATCAAGCCATCAGAAGATGCATCCTTTGATGGGTACCTTCTCATTGGGGCGGATTTCACCAAGGAGGACGTGGAATTCTACAGATCAAGGGGAAAACCACTTGTTATGGTAGACCACTATATCCCCGGGATGGAAATAGACGCCGTCGTGAGCGATGGATACGGTGGTGCTTTCAACGCTGTGTCGAAGTTGATAGGAATGGGCCACAGAAGGATAGTTCATATACACAATCCCTTAAAAGCCTACAGTTTCAGAGAAAGGTACGACGGATTTTTCGGAGCTATGGAGAAATACGGATTGTTCCCAAAAGTTTACGAGTTTGATGATATGGGAGACAACATGGATGCGGTTATCGAGCTCATGTTGAACACATATGGTGTACCAGATGCTGTGTTTGCATCGAACGACTTTGCGGCGATAAGAGCATACGAAGAGCTCACAAAAAGGGGAATAAGGATACCGGAAGACGTCTCTCTAATCGGATTCGATGACTCAACGGATTCTGAGAAGCTCGGAATATCTTCTGTGAGGGTTTACAAAGAGGAGCTGGGGTCGTTCGGAATGCGGAGACTGATAACCCTGATGACAGGTCAGGACACACATCCAGCCAAGATATCCCTCTTCACCGAGCTCGTCATCAGGGAATCAGTAAAAAAACGAGAGGGGGGAAGCTCATGAGGAAACTGGGTATCGTCATCCTAATAATCGCGCTGGTCGTGGCTGGGTTCGGTGTCAAAAAAATCGTATTCTGGACAGCGCCGAACACACAACAGGAAGAGTTCTGGAAACCCATAGTGGAGAAGTGGAACAAGGAGCACCCAGACATCCAGATCGAGTGGTCGGTCATACCAGCAGCTGGAAGCTCAGAAGAGGCTATACTGACGGCGGTTGCAGCCGGAAAGGGGCCAGACATATCCACGAACATATTCAGCGGATTTGCGGCTCAACTCGCCGGAATGGGAGCCATAGTACCGCTCGACAAAGTCTTCAAGGACGACTTCTGGAACCTTATAAAGGCGAGGCATATGGAAAACGTCATAAAAGGTTGGGTCTACAACAAGCACTACTACGTGTTCCCAATATACTCGAACCCGATGCTCTTCTGGTGGAGAAAGGACATACTCGAAAAACTCGGATACAACAAGGCTCCCAGGACATATTCAGATGTTTATGAACTGGCAAGAAAGTACACCATTCCCAAAGAAAGATACGCTATGAAGGTCATCGCTGGGAGGAATTGGTGGGACAGGTGGTTCGATTTTATAACGTACTACTACGCAGCGAGTGGAGGAAAGCCGTACATAGTCGGTGAGAAGGCAGTGTTCAACAACGAGTACGGGAAGAAAGTGGCGAATTTCATATTCACGATGTTCAAGAACGGGTGGACTGCGGTTGATCTCGGAAGGGATCCATTCGAAAACGGAACAGTTATCGGTAGTATAATGGGACCGTGGCACTTTAACTACACCAAGAAGCACTATCCTAAGGTCTACAAAAACATACTCATAGCACCACCACCAGTACCAGACGATTATCCAGCTGGAAAACCAGTGTACACCTTTGCAGACACGAAGGGACTCGTGGTTTTCTCGTCGTGCAAGTACAAAAAGGAAGCGTGGGAGTTCATCAAATGGGTTTTCTCGAATCCTGAGAACGACGCCAGGTGGATAGAGCTCACGAAGATGCCTCCCGCTAGGGGAGACATAGCCACTAACCCGATATTCCAAAAGTACGTCAAAGGTGATCCGTACTTTGCGAAAACGGCTTCTTACGTTGCTTATGCCATTCCACCCGCCCTCATAACCAACACCATAGACGTCCAGAACGCGATGACCAACTACTTGATAGAGCCTCTCATGTACTTGAAAACCACTCCTGAAAAGGCTCTCGAAAAGACTGTCAAGAAGATAAGCGAGATGCTCTGGTGAAAAAGGCGGGGGGTACCCCCGCCTTTAAAAATCATGGGGTGGCGATAGAATGACTTTGAGGAAGAGGGAAAGTCTCACAGGTTGGGGAATAACCTCGACTTATCTCGCTTATATGGCGATCTTTTGGGGTTATCCCTTCGTCTGGATGTTCATACTCGCTTTCACCAAGTGGAGATTTTTCGGTTCACCAAGGTTCTATGGCCTCAGAAACTTCGTGAGGGTTTTCAGAGATCCGATGTTCTGGACGGTCTTCACGAACACGCTGACATTCATGATGTACTTTCTGCCTATGGTCTTCGTTGGGGCGATGCTCTTTGCGTTGGCTGTTAACAGAATGAAGTATTTCAAAACCTTCGTCACGCTCAGCTTCCTGGTGGCTTACATATCTTCCGGCGTGGCGTATTCCATAGTTTTCATGAACATATTCTCGGATATAGGACCGATAAACCACTTCTTGTACAAACATTTTGGAATCACGATACCGTGGCTCACCAGTCCGCAGCTGGCTATGCTCACCATAGCTTTGATGGTTACCTGGAAGTTCATCGGGTACTACGGCCTCATACTCTACTCCGGGCTCCAAGTTATACCGAAATCACTTTACGAGGCAGCGGAGCTGGACGGTGCGAGCAGCTGGACAAAATTTTGGAAGATAACCGTTCCCTTGTTAAATCCCGCTATAGTCACGGTCCTGGTCTTATCTATAAACCTGTCATTTGGGATATTTACAGAACCTTACATGATCACCGGTGGAGGGCCGATGAACAAGACTATGACCTTCATGATGTACATGTACGAAACCGCATTTCAAAGGATCAGGCCAAGCTATGCAACAGCCTTCGCGATAGTTACCGCCATCGTGAACTACGGATTGATAATAGTAGTGAGAAAGGCCGTGGAAAGAGAGGTGAGCATAGTGTGAAAAAGGTTAAAGAAGTGATATTTCATTCCATCATGGTGTTTCTCGCCATGCTTTGGATATACCCGTATTTTTGGATGTTTCTGACATCTTTCAAATTACCAGAAGAGATGTTCACGAGGTTCTGGCCGACCAAATTAACTCTCGAGCACTATGACTTCATATTCAACATGTCTAAGAAA
>JALVXE010000065.1:7856-9885 GCA_027038385.1 Thermotogaceae bacterium | reverse complement strand
CGTTCATAAGAGCGTTCTTCAATAGTGTTTTGATCTCAACGATCGTGACGTTCTCGGTGGTCATAACCGCGGCGATAATTGCATACCCTTTGGCAAAACTCCAGATCAAGGGGAGAAACGTTGTTTTCAACTTCATAATATTTCAGATGCTCTTTCCAGGTTTCATGTTTATAATACCGCTGTTCGTTCTGGTGAAAAACCTGGGGCTTTTGAACACTTACAGTGCTATGATACTTCCATATCTGATGAGTGCATGGGCAGTTTTCATGATGGTCCAGTCTTACAAGTCCGTGCCGAAGGATTACATAGAAGCCGCGAAGATAGATGGTGCGAACGTGTTTTGGATAATATTCAAGGTTATGATGCCTCTTGCGAGGGGAACAGTAGCGATAGTTGGACTCTTCACTTTCAATGGAATATGGGATAACTTCATGTGGCCGTTGATCGTTGTGAAGGATTACAACAAGATGCCTTTGTCCGTCCTCCTCGCGACCTTTAATCACGAGTACGCAAGCTATGTTGGGCCACTCCTTGCCGGAGCGGTTCTTCAGACTGTACCCATGGTACTCATATTCGTTATATTCAGAAAGCATTTCTTGAAGGGAATATCAATGTCGTTCAAGTGAGGAGGTGCAGCGAATGAGATTGGAAAGATGTCAGTTCAACCCAATACTCTCGCCAGATGCGAATAGGCTCTGGGAAAACAAGTTCGTTTTCAATCCAGCGGTTGTCTACGATGGAGAGCTCTTTCACATGGTGTACAGGGCACAAGGAAGTGACATGGTTTCGAGATTAGGATATGCCGTTAGCGTGGATGGAATACACTTCAACAGGATGGAAGAGCCCGTGTTCTCCCCGGCTTTCGACGACGAGCTGTACGGCGTAGAAGACCCAAGGATAACCCAAATTGATGGTTGGTATTACATGCTTTACACGGCGTATTCACCTTACGGGACCAGGGTCAGCATGGCGAGAACGAAGAACTTCATAACTTGGGAGAGGTTCGGAGTCGTCATACCAGACGTGGATAACAAAGATGCCGCGCTGTTTCCAGAAAAGATAGGAGGGAAATACGTGATGCTTCACAGGATACAACCGGATATATGGATTGCGTTCTCCGATGATTTGATCCACTGGAGCGATTTTGTCAAGATCGCGTCCCCAAGGAAAGGCATGTGGGACGACCTGAAAATAGGGGCAGGTGCCCCCCCTATAAAGACGGAATACGGATGGCTCCTCCTATACCATGGTGTGAAGAAGAAGAGAAGGCCGGTTTATAAGCTTGGCTTCATGCTTCTCGATCTTGAGGATCCTACGAGAGTTTTGAAGAGGTCACAAGAGCCAATTCTAGAACCGGAACTCCCTTGGGAGAGGTTCGGAGGAGTTCCAAATGTAGTGTTCTCAGACGCGATGGTGGAGCTTGAAAACGAATACTACGTTTACTATGGGGCTGCCGATAACTACATAGCTCTCGCGAAGATCCCAAAGGAAAAGGTCTACAAGTGGATGAAAGAATGATAACACAATGAGACTTTTTTACACATTCAAAAAGCTTCTGGCGAAATTTGTGTCGGCCCAACGTATTCCCGAATTGGTGGATTAATAGCGTTTTGGCTTCAGTATCCTTGATACTTCCTCAAAGTGATCCTTGCTCTTCTCCAGGACTCTGTTCAAGGCTATTCTGAAGAGTAGCTCTACCATGACAATTTCACCCACGTTTCCGCGCATGAAATCGTACATCTTTCTCCCGGGTGATCCTGAGTAAAGCACTATATCGCCAACCTTTGAGAGTTCAGATCCCACACCTGACGTTATGACTATTATCTTCGCTCCAACGTCCTTAGCCACTTTGGCCGATTTCACCGTATCCCTTATATTTCCACTGTGACTTATCGCTATCACGCTATCCCTTGGCGTCAGATTCGCGGCCACCACCACCTGAAGATGCGGATCGTTGTAGTGGAATGAGGGTATTCTGAGCATGGAGAACTTCACACTGCCATATTCAGCCGCAACTCCAGAAAGGCCC
>JALVXE010000065.1:4209-7846 GCA_027038385.1 Thermotogaceae bacterium | reverse complement strand
AAGAACACGACGTGGTCAGAATCCAGAATAACATCAACCGCCTTCTGAAGATCCTCGTAGCTCATCAGCTTCTTCATGGCGTTTATGACGTCTTCTATCTCGGAAATGAGAGACTGAAGTGGTCCTTCATCTCCTGTCTTCTCCTTACTCAGCTCTCTTGCCAGCTCTATCTTGAACCTTTGAAATCCGTCGAACCCTAGCTTTCTGACGAGCCTGTAAATAGTTGCCTCCCCAACTCCAACTATACTCGCCAGCTCCGTTATAGAGTGATGAATGACATCTTCGGGTCTCTCCAACACGTACTCAGCAACCTTTTTCTCGGATTTCGAGAGGAGTTGACAAATGGACTCAAGCTTTTCGAGAATCATGCTACCACCTCTTGATGAGATCTCCTTTCTTTTCAAAGAATTTTCTAAGCTGATCCTCAATGATCCTCTCAGCTTCGACGCTGCTCATGTGTTCTGTTTCCTTGACAAAGCTCGCCACTCTCGCAAAATAAAAAGGTATCATATCCTCAACTTCAGCCCTGTCATCCCTGAAAGCCACAGCAAACGATTGAACAACTTCTATCCAATCATCCTGACTGATTTCGCCGTACTTTTTCACGAGTTTTACGATCTTATCATCCAGAAATTCGACGTTCTTGACGGCTTTCGCTTTCTCCTTCAAGTTCTCAAGGTCCACCCTTATCTCCTCTGGCTCCGCGTTTGAGGATTCTCCAACGACCGGAACGTTCACGATCTCATCAACACTTTTCCAGACATTCTCGTACTCTACCATAAGTGAAAAGAGAATGGATACCACCTGAA
This sequence comes from Thermotogaceae bacterium, assembly GCA_027038385.1. GTDB lineage: Bacteria > Thermotogota > Thermotogae > Thermotogales > Thermotogaceae > WGAO01. The sequence goes on along the minus strand of JALVXE010000065.1, from coordinate 7,037 downwards.
CAAACATCGGTGATAGATGCTTTCCAGGGTCCTTGACGTCGTGCACTTTCGCTCCAAGAGCCGCTTGAAGGACCCTCAATCCGCTTGCGATAACCGTTGTCGTCATCCATATATCTATTCCAAACCTCGCAACGTTCGTTCCCCATACGTCCTTTGGTTTTGAAAGATACAGTTCGTAAGCTCTTCTCCCGACGCCAAAGTCTCCTCCTATAGGCTGCCGCACTTTCTTTCCGTAGAGCGTTGATGTCATAGGATAGCATATGTGATTCGTTATCGTACCGTCGTATTTGTGGCGCGTGTAGTAAGGCGTGACGTAGTCCGAATCATCCGAAATTATGGGACCGACCAATCGATCGATCCACCAGGGTTCAACGCTCCTCAGATCGGAATCAAGAAATACTATGGCATCTGCATCGTGCTTTTTCGCGTACTCAAAGATCGCTCTCATTGCACTTCCTTTTCCGGGGATTCCTTCGTACTCGAAGCTCTCCTTCTTCACACTTCCCGTATCCGCACTCATAAAAGCTTTCCTCGTTCCATCACTGGAGCCTCCGTCGGAGTTGACTATCACACCACTCCCTTTGAAATACTTTTCAATTCCCCTAGCGGCAATCTCAGCAACTTTTCTTATCGTTTCCACGTTGTTGTAACTCGGTATACCCACGACGATCATTTAAACCACCTCCAAGATCTTTTCAAGCATCCTTTTAAGAGCAGAGATGCTGTACCTTTTTTCAACTATCTCGTAGTTCTTTTCGACTATTTCTTCATAAAGCTGTGGATTGAACAGGATGTTTTTTATCCTCAGCGCCGCGTTTTTCAACACATTCTCAGATACGTGGATCATACCTTTCTCCGATGTGTAGACATCTCCAAGGCTCACGTATTCTATCCCAGAACTCTTTATATCGCGCTTGAAAACTTCATACTCAAAAAGGGCGACCGGTTTCTTAGCGGCGAGAGCTTCAAGAAGTTGGTTTCCCCATCCCTCGAGGATCGAAGGATATGTGACAATTGAGGCCAGCGTATAGACGTCCCAAAAGGAATACTCACTGGATTTTACGAGAGGATAGGCGTTGATAATGGCAACGTTCTTGATATCTGCGAGATTCCTTAGTTCTTTGAAATATTCATCATCCTCCACCATGCCGCCAAAGACCAAAACCACTCTACCGGTGAATTTTTCTTTGTTGTAAAGCTCTTTTCCAATCATGCCGCTGAGCACATTTGACAAAGCCGAAGCGAGATCGATGGCGATTTCTATCGCTTTTCTTCTCACCACTCTCGTAGCTTGAAGGAGCACCACATCTCCTTTTCTTATTCCGAGCTTTTCTTTGAAATCCTTCTTGAGATTCTTGAAAACAGACGTGTCTATAACGTTCGGGACGACAAAGGAATTCAGTTTTCTCCTTCTTAAGAGCTCTTCCTTCGCTATGGTGTTTATGACAACATGTTTCAAGTTCGGCAGATCCGGCGGAAAATGTTCTTTGAGAATGATGTTTTCCTTTCTACCTCTCTCCCACCAGAAATCATGATGGTGCCCCAAGAATTTCTTTTCAGAGCGTTTTGCAAACTCTTCAAGCGCTATGCCAACGGATTCTCTGAGGGCGAGTGACCAGATGTTCTCAACTATCACCAAGTCATATCCATCCAGAACTTTCTCAAGCTCCGGTACCATTCGATTCACATCGTCGAAGTCGGAGTCCATCGATAAAAATGGGAGGGTGATATCGACCTTCCTGGATTCGTTCCCGGCGATTATAGCAACGTCATTTCCAAGCTTTTCGAGCGCTTTTTTCCATTTCTCCATCTCAAGTGAGACGCCGTCCATCAGACCAGCCCTGTAGTGAATGATGGCGATCTTCAAGATTCCGCCTCCCAGAGTTCGAGTATGTAGTCGTAAGTCCTTTTCTTCCTCCTGACTTCGTTCAGCTTCTTGACAACACTCAAGATGTTGACATTCTCACCGAGTTTTTCTTCGTTCAGAAGAACGGAAAGTTTCATCTCGAGTTTCTCCCTCAGCAAAGTCCAATATCTATGTTCCGATCTAATTTTTTCGATTCCAGAGAGTTTCTCCATCGATTTTTCAATCTCTTTTAAATTCTCTTCCAGCTTTCCAATTTGAGTTTTCAAGTTGCTGAGAACACCGTTATCAGGAACACTCCTGTCCTCTCCATACGGAAGAGTCTCGATATCGAGTTGAATCCGGGACCCTCCAATACCCATTTTCGGTATCTTGATCTTTTCTATCGATCTTTCCCTCAAAACGAGCCCTGGGAGAAAAGAATTATCTTCCGATAGAAAGATGTTCTCATCGACTTTTCCAGAAGCTTTCACAAGGACTTTCGGCCAGTTTATAAAGAGAGCTTTTGAGATGAGATCATTCGTTCTCTGGGTGAGAACCATCTGGACTACTATCTTCCTTTCACCTCGGGCTCCTGGAACATACATCTTGGGCCCGGCGTCCCCAGATCTTCCCCGTACCTTTCTGGTTATCCACTCAACCGATCTGATCAGTGGGATGAGGATCTTTCCGCCTCTGCAAACGTAGGATCTCAGACCTTTCACGATCAAAGCCTTTTTGAAATCGGTCAAAAACTCCTGAAAGGGAAATTCCTCTATCTTTCCAACTTCTCGAGCGGCTAGAAGAACCCCACCGAGCGTTTCGCTTTCTGGGTAAAGATCCGTATCCTGGCACGGCCTTTTCACCACGTCGAAAGGCATTCCAGCGTACACGTCGTTTGAAAAGTCAAAAGAGTAGTAAAGTTTATAGCAGCATCCCTTTGGGTTTATTTCGGCTTTCAACCAGATGTCGCCATCTATGATGT
>JALVXE010000065.1:0-4199 GCA_027038385.1 Thermotogaceae bacterium | reverse complement strand
ATAGGTTTCAAAGATCTCAACCTCTGCGATTTCCGATTTGATTCTTCGCAAAAACACGTACCTTCTGGAAAGCTCTGATCTTAGAGTCTTGATAAGTTTGGTTTTCACGTCAAAAGATACCTTCTCGCAGTCTGAGGAATAAGCATCTCCTAGCTCCTTTTCCAAGATTATCTCGAAAGGATCAAACCCATCCAAGTCGTCTTCAAGATAACGATGCCTCGCAACTTTCCAAAGGCCCACTCCGTTTGATTCGACGCTTAGAATATCGTCTTCCCACGGAAACGCCCCTGAGAACTTCGAAGGGGAGAAAACGTATTCCCCATTCATATTGAAGTTCCTCAAGGATCTCTCGAGGCTTGATTTGATCTCTTCAAAAATGTCAGAGTAAACTCTTTCCATGCCTTCATGAATCTGATCAACACCGACTCCACATATGTTGTCGTGTATTAAGGTCTTCAGATATTCTCTCCAAATATCCTCGGTTTCGTTCTCACCAAGTGCACTTTGAACGAACTCCAGAGTCGTGAGGAGCTTTCCAACGTGATCGGCGCCGAGTTTGAGATACGATCTCGTACTGAGCGTTCCTGGAAATACGGATGCTATTTTCCCGGATATCAGTTCTCCTTCCACAAAGGAGAGATCGTCCATATCACTCATAACCTTCAGCAGTTCATCTATCGAGGAGGAAAATTCTTCATCTAGGAACTCCCTGGGGTTCTCCGGATGGGTGTCGAGATCGTAGCCATCCATCAGGACGACGACATCTTCGAATTTTCCGAGCTTTTCTACCTCATGATGGAAACGCTTTTTAGCTATCGGCTTAGTATCCAAGAGGTTGTAGAGGGTTCTGTACCCGCCGATGAGTCCATGAGCCCTCACTGAAGAGCCATCTGGAGATCTCCAGATAAAAAATGGAACAGTTTCCCTCAATCCACGCCAAATAAAAGCATGTTCTATGCCAAACTTTCTCAAAATCTGAGGAAGCTGGGATATCTGACCGAAGTTGTCCATGAACCATCCAGCTTTCAAGCAGTTACCAAGGGCATGGCAGTCTTTCATACCTATTTCAAAGTTTTTCCATACAGCCTGCGGGATGGAAATCCTCCAATCCAGCTGGGCGTAAGATGGCCCGATCTTGATGTTTCCATTAGATACGTATTTTGAGACTCTTTCAAAGAGCTTCGGGTCTTCGGATTTCAGGTCCTCGAGAATAAGAGTCTGCCCATCGAGTACGTATTGAAAGGACGGATCTCTTTCCAGCAGATCAAGGAGATTTTCAAAAAGCTTTGGAAGAAGCCTCTTTGTGTAATCGGACTTTGCAAACCACTCCCTGTCCCAATGCGTGTGGGATAAGATGAATATCAAATCTCGATCCTCCTCTCCGTATTTGGGTCGAAGAGATGGACCTTGTCCAGGCCGAAAGACAAGGTTAATTTCTCCCCATTTTTGAACTCGTGATCCCCGGGCACCATGGAGACTATCTCCTTTCCATCTTCAAGGTTTGCGTGGATTATCGTGTATGACATCAGTTTCTCAATGAAGAAAACTTCGGCGGTGAATTCAACGTCTCCACTTCCCAGCCCTATGTGTTCTGGTCTCACTCCAACTATCACATCCTCCAGTCCAGGGTCTGAAACCACCGGGATCTCCATTCCGTGACCTTTAAGAAGTTTTCTGGTTCCCTTCGAGGACAACTTCATATCCAAGAAATTCATCTGAGGTGATCCTATGAAACCAGCTACAAAAATGTTCACAGGTTTGTGATATATCTCAGAAGCGCTTCCAACTTGTTGAAGTTTTCCCCTGTTCATCACGGCTATCCTGTCGCCCATAGTCATGGCCTCAACCTGATCATGAGTGACGTATATCGTTGTAACTCCAAGCTCTTCTTGAAGCTTCTTAATCTCTGAACGCATCTTAACCCTCAGGAGTGCGTCCAGATTCGAGAGAGGTTCGTCCATTAGAAGAACCGCGGGTTTCAAGACTATCGCTCTGGCAACCGCGACTCTCTGGCGTTGACCTCCAGAGAGCTGAGATGGGTACCTGTCCAGAAGTTCCGCGATGTTAAGCATATCTGCGGCCCACTTCACCCTGCTCTCTATCTCCTCTTTGGAATAACCTTTTATCTTCATCGGATAGCCTATGTTATCCCAGACTTTCATGTGTGGCCAGACGGCGTAACTTTGAAAGACCATCGAAATGTTTCTATCCTTTGGAGGAAGGTTTGTCACATTCTTGTCATCGAACAATATCCTTCCAGACGTTACATTTTCAAGGCCAGATACACTCCTCAAAAGTGTGGTTTTTCCACAACCGGAAGGCCCCAGAAGAACTAAGAACTCTCCGCCTTCTATATCTAGGGTTATTCCGTCAAGGGCTTTCACCTCTTTGAAGTACTTCTTTAGGTTCTCTATTCTGACTCGTGCCATCATTTCACCTCACTTGAGAGATATTCCCCACATGCTTATCAGGTACTTCCTTGTGAAGAATATGAATATCATAGCGGGGACCGCCATCATCACCCCGGCAGCGAATTTGAAGTAATCCGGGGATGCCATAGCGGTGTTCAGTATCTGTGCCGGAAGAGTTCTGTTCGTAAGGGTCAGAATCGATGCGACGAAGACCTCGTTCCACGACATTATGAACGAGTAAATAGCACTCGCCGCGAGACCGGGAAGCGCGAGTGGCAGAGTTATCTTCACGAAAGCTTGAAAATGCGTGAGGCCAAAGATCATACCGGCTTCTTCGTATTCCACAGATATGCCTGAGAAAATGCTCGAGGTTATCAAGACTACGAACGGAAGGATCATGGCGGTGTGTGCGAGAGCCACTCCAAGAACCGTATCCGCCAGTCCTACTTTCATGTATACCACTATCAAAGGAACCGCAACTACTATCAGAGGAATGGAACGAGTCAAAAGAATTGTGAGGTTTATCGCGCGTTTTCCCTTGAACTTGTAGCGCGCCATCGCATAACCAGCTGGGAGACCGAGAAGAAAAGACAGTCCTATCGCTATCAATGCAACCTCAACGCTTATGATGATGGATTTCCAGCCATCGAGTAAGAACAGAAGCTTGTACAGATGACTGAATGTGAGATGAGTTGGAAATATCTTATGCGGGTTGTAGTAATCCTCGACCGGTGTAAAGGCCGCGATGAATATCATTACGATTGGGGTTAGGAACCAAACCGCTATCAGAACGATTGCCGTCCAGAAGAAAAACTTTTTTAACATCATCTCACACCCTCTTCAAGATGTTTTGATCTAAGAGTTGTGAGGTAGAAATAGCTTATTATCAAAGTTATGACTGCTATCACCATTGAGTAAGCCGCGGCCATTTTCTCGTCATTCAGAAACGTGTATTGATAATAAGTCTCCCCCGCTAATACTGGTATATCCCTACCGGCCAGCATCCATACGACGCCGAATATCTGGAATGCGAAGAGTGTTCTCATCAAAAGTGCTGACATTATGGAGGACTTCAAAAGAGGAAGAATTATTTTGAATAGTTTTTGGGTTTTGGAAAATCCGAATATATCTGCCGCTTCCAAGTACTCCTTGTTTATCGACTGAAGACCCGCGAGAATGATCACGAAGACGAGGGGTGTGGCTCTCCAGATTTCCGTTAGAACTATTACCCAGAACTCCCTCGTTTTGTACATGTAACCGAAGAAGTAGATCGGCCTGTTTGTAAAGCCAAGGTCAATCAAGATTTTGTTTATGTAACCCATAGGTGAGAACATCGTGTAGCTCATCAAAGCCGCGGTTATGTCGCTCAAAGCGAGCGGTATTATTATCAAATAAAGGAGAAACGTGTAGCCTCTGAATTTCTTGTTGATGAAGAGGGCGAGGGCTATCGCGAAGACGAGCTGAATTGGAACGATTATCACAGTCAGCAGAAGTGTGTATTTGAGAGCATTCCAGAAGGTCTTATCATGGAACATAGTGTAGAACGTGTCGAAAGGTCTCTCTTCGCCTGACATGGCCATGACGAAGGTTTTGAAAAGGGGATAACCTATGAAGACGGCAAGGTAAATGATAGTCGGAAGGAGGAGGAGCCACACGACAGTGTTCTTATCTCTCAAAACGATCACTCCCCTCTGAATCTAAAGGAGGGGGTCCCGAGGACCCCCCTCAATTCTCAGTAAAGGCTCGCATCTGGTTCTGGTAGACTCGATCCCGTCTCCTTGAACATCT
>JALVXE010000064.1 GCA_027038385.1 Thermotogaceae bacterium | reverse complement strand
GAACCAGTATCACCGAAACCTGAAATTTCCTCATATCTACCACCTCCTGTAAGGATTTTCTACGCTGTACAAATTACTCTTGAATACTTAAGAAATCCTTTGAATATCCTTAGAAAAGTCTTAGAAGATATCTTGGTTTAAAATACAGAAAAAATGGAGGTATAAGATGGAGGATAAGTGGATAAGAGTTAGAGGAGCGCGTGTACACAATTTGAAGAACATCGATGTGGATATACCAAAGGGGAAGATCGTTGTCATAACAGGACTTTCCGGATCTGGAAAGTCTTCTCTAGCTGTCGATACGATACACGCTGAGGGTCAGAGAAGATATCTGGAGTCTCTCTCGACCTATGCCAGGCAGTTTTTAGGAGAGCTCAAAAAGCCGGAAGTTGAATCTATAGAAGGTCTCTCACCGGCGATAGCGATAACCCAAAGGAGCGTCTCTCACAACCCAAGATCGACTGTTGGAACCGTCACGGAGATATACGACTACCTGAGAATTCTCTATTCAAAGATCGGAATTCCACACTGCCCGATATGTGGAAGGCCTCTGAGCAAGATGAGTGTCGATGAGATAGTCAGTGACATCCTGGAAAACTTCAACGGGAAGAAAGTTCTGATTCTTTCACCGATCTTCAGCGAAAAGAAAGGAACCTTTAAGAAAGAGCTCGGGGAGATCGAGAGAAAGGGGTTTGTGAGGGTTGAGATAGATGGAAATGTGAAGAGAATCGAGGAAGTCGGGGAGTTGGACAAGAACAAAAGGCACACTTTGAAGATAGTCGTTGATAGGTTGAGCATCCGCGAAGAGATAAGGAGCAGGCTCTTTGACAGCGTTGAGATAGCGCTCAAGGAGAATGGGGGATTTTTAGAAGTAAGGGATATGGATTCAAGAGATGGAAAATTCTACAGCGAGAAGCTCTCTTGTCCCGTTCACAGGATAGGCCTTCCCGAGATAAATCCTAAGCTCTTTTCGTTTAACAGCCCTTACGGTGCGTGTGGGCACTGCCACGGACTTGGTTTCACGACGGAAGTTGACCCTGAGAGCGTCATCGATGAAAACCTTTCGATAGAAGATGGAGCGATAATTCCGTACCGTTGGGATGGAAGACTCAAGTGGAGAGTCATAAGAGCTGTTCACAGAAGATTTGGTCTTTATCCAAAAGGACCCTTTAAAGATCTTCCGGATGGGATAAAGAGATTCGTTCTCTTTGGTGATGAAAATCACGAAGGAGTAGTAAACAAGGTGAAAAGATGGTATCAAGAGACCGAATCAGAAGATATGAAGAGCTGGATCGAGGGAAAGTTCATAGTCAAAAGAACCTGCCCCCTGTGTGGGGGAAAACGGCTCAGAAAGGAAGCTCTATCTGTAAAGATATTGGGAAAGAATATCGTTGAATTTACCGAGATGAGTATAGAGAAAGAGCTGGAGTTTATAAGAGAGCTCAAAGAGAATCTGAGCGAGAAGGAGAGAAAGATCGTCGGTGAGGTCGTTGAGGAGATAGAGAAGAGATTATCTTTTTTGATGGATGTCGGACTATCTTACATGACGCTCGATAGAAATGTCGAGACTCTGTCTGGCGGAGAGTCACAGAGGATAAGGCTCGCTACCCAGATAGGTTCGGGCCTCACGGGTGTCATATACGTTCTAGATGAGCCAACAATTGGGCTTCATCCAAGAGATACCCACAGGCTTATAAATACTTTAAAGAGATTGAGAAATTTGGGAAACACAGTCATCGTTGTGGAGCACGATGAGGATGTTATAAACGAGTCGGACTGGATAATAGATCTCGGTCCTGGAGCTGGTGAGAACGGAGGGTATGTCGTCTATCAAGGAAGTGTAGAGGATCTTTTAAAAAGAGCCCCAAAGGAATCTCTCACGGCTGCCTATCTAACAGGTAGGGTCAAAAGAAAGAAGAGAGACAGGAGAAAAGCCGATTTCGGGAGCTTGAAGATAATTGGGGCGTCTCACAACAACCTGAAGAACATAACCGTTGAGATCCCACTTGGAAAATTCGTGGTCGTCACTGGAGTTTCCGGTTCTGGAAAGTCTTCGCTTGTAATGGATACGCTGTACCCAGCTTTAAAGAACATCTTGGATGGAACGAGGTTGGAAACCGGAGAATTTGAAAAGATCGAGGGAGCCGGGAAGATATCGAGAGTTATAGCGATAGATCAGTCTCCCATCGGAAGAACCCCGAGGAGCACACCAGCAACTTACACAAAAGTTTTCGACGAAATAAGGAGCCTTTTCGCGATGCTACCGGAATCGCGCGCGAGGGGGTATACGAAGAGCAGGTTTTCCTTCAACCTTAAGGGTGGAAGATGCGAGGCATGTCAAGGACAGGGATATGTGAAGATAGAGATGTTATTTATGCCAGATGTTTACGTTGAATGTGATGTTTGCCACGGAAAGAGGTACAACTCCGAGACTCTTCAGGTCAAATACAAGGGAAAGAGCATAGCGGATGTTCTCGATATGAGCGTTGATGAGGCTCTGGAGTTTTTCAAAAATGTCCCGAAGGTGAAAAAGATCTTGCAGATACTCCATGATGTCGGACTCGGATATATAAGACTCGGACAGCCCGCGACGACTCTCTCAGGTGGAGAAGCGCAGAGGGTGAAATTAGCCTCAGAACTCAGGAAGACTGGAACCAGCAAGACTTTGTACATACTGGACGAACCCACCATAGGCCTTCATATGGACGACGTGAGAAAGCTCGTGGATGTTCTTCACAGACTCGTCGATCGGGGAAACACCGTTTTGGTGATAGAGCACAACTTGGACGTGATAGCCGGCGCGGACTGGATAATAGATCTCGGGCCGGAGGGTGGAGAAGGTGGTGGCGAAATCGTATGCACCGGCACTCCGGAAGATGTATCAAATTGCGAGAAATCTTACACTGGAAGATATCTCAGAGATCATCTAAGGAAATTTTCTTAAGCTCGTAATTCGCTTCTATGAAGGGGACTGGGACGATTTTTCCTCTGCTCCACGCTTTCTCGCCGGCGCTTATCGGGGGTATGATATCTGCGCTGAGTTTCAGATTGAGAACTCCCTTCCAAATCGGAAACGAATATCCTCCGCCGATACCGGTCAAGTAGAGCTGCTCGTCTTGGTGCGGAAAGACAACGATCATTCTGGCGTTCCAATCGAGAGAAAAGTTCTGAGTCATTGTATATCCGATCTCCACAGATGGTGAGAGTATGTAATTCCATCCGCCATCTTTTTCATCGCGATCCATCGCGAATCCGAGGGAACCTCCAAATCCGATATCACCCGCACTGTAGTAA
>JALVXE010000063.1:12514-13615 GCA_027038385.1 Thermotogaceae bacterium | reverse complement strand
ATTTAGCATCATTGCTATTTCGTACACATGATACATTGCAGGTAGTCCAAAAATAAGCGTTGTTACTGTAAACAAAAAAATTATCAAAAATTTTTTCATAATCCTTGCCCCCTTTTCATGAAGATGGAGATCGTTTTGTCTGGTTAAACATAGTATCAATAAATTCCTTAATGTCCTCATCATTTTTCAATTTTCCTATGATTTCAGACAACACACGGTTATAATATAGATTAACCTCTGTAAAAAGATATCCTGTATCAATTTCTCCAAGCTCCCTTGCATAGTATAATATCTGTGACGTATTCCAATGCTGATTGTATTCTTCCAAAATATTCAGAGCCCATCGATTGTACCTCTTCAAGCTGCCCGATTTCCTTTCTCTTAGCACCTTCTGAAACGCTTTCTGTACTTTATACATACTCTCATAAATTTTCTCTTTTTCATCATTACTTACAAGAGGGTTATTAACCAGCCGTTGGGCTTTCGCTAGAAGAACCTGGATCTTTGCTGACAGCGCTGCTTCATCCATATATGGAGAAAGTTGCTCTCCCACACGTAGTTGAACAAGTAAAGATTCTACTTCTTCCATTATTTCTTTTTTCTCCATCCTCCTGACCAGGTCGTTCATCTTATCAACATAATTCTCGACAGGAGTACTATTGCCCGTGCTCACAGCAAAATCTTCCTCAAGAGCTACAGCCATTTCTAGAGTACTATATGCAAGTCCAAGTGAAGGTTTTTTTGATTTTGAGAAACGTTCTAACCTCTTTAAAAGTAAATCCATGATCCTCTCAACTGAGTTCCTAGAGGATGAAAAGGCATATGCATAATTCTTTATGATAAAATTCACCCTGTCCGTATTTCCTTCCTCCTCTAGTTTTTTAATTCTATTCACCATTTTCTTTAGATATTCTGATCTTTTGTTTCTTATGAGCTTCAAAATCCGACTGAAATTTGGGAAATACGAGGGGTTAGTTTCAGATATGAACTTTATAATGAAAATCTCTCCATCATTTAGGATTCTGAGTGCGGTTCGAGGATTATAAACGTTTGAAATAACTGTGTTGATGACTCGATTATATTCATTGAAAAGCTTAGAAC
>JALVXE010000063.1:11942-12504 GCA_027038385.1 Thermotogaceae bacterium | reverse complement strand
CTATCGGGGAAAAGTTTCAGTGCGCTTAGAACCATCAGTTGAGCGATTTTGTAATCGCGCTCGGAAAGCTTAAACTCCGCTTGCTTTATGATATGCGAAACTATAAATCTGCGATTTTGCTGTCTAGTAACTGAACTCCGGGAAATGCTAGTAAATTGATTGATCATAAATAACGTTAACAAGCTAGCTGTGATAGAAACGGAACAAAGAACAATCAGAATAACTGTATGGAATTTCGAAAAAGAAACTATTTTCTTTCTCTGGTCAGAGAGGCTTTCTGTTCCATTTTCATGAAGATCTTTCTCTTCCATGTCCTACCCCTCCATTCATCATAATTTAGGCATGTTTATTAAGTCAATACTTTGAGTGAGGAACATGCAAGATTCACGATTAAAAACTAACTATGCTCTCTTTACATAACCTTACCCTGAGTTGAATAGCACTTAAAAACCCATTTCTCACAATGAAATCCTATCCTTGAATTATTTACCGTTTTTACTCTTTTGAACCACATCTTTTGGGGAACTTTCGTAGAATATTTGGATTTTTAAAGGTTACGCGG
>JALVXE010000063.1:0-11932 GCA_027038385.1 Thermotogaceae bacterium | reverse complement strand
AAATATGTGCATTCAATAGAGGCAAAGATGTTGCTACGAAATACTTTGCGTTTGTCAGATTTTTGTAAAACCCCCCGGAGACGGGGGGTTCATTCACCACTTTCAAGCATTTTCTCCGCTTCCTCTGGATTCATTTTGAGTATCTCCTTTATCTTAGCTTCAACTCCCATGGGTTTTCCGGGAACACATTTGTCTGTTCTATCACCTTTCTTGACTATCGCCCTGGCGTAGGCGTCACATCCTGGGTATCCACACATTCCGCAGTTTATATTTGGTAGCGTCTTGGCGATTAGCTCTACTCTTGGATCTTCTTTCACATAGAATTTCTTTGAAAAGTAAGCCAGAAAGACTCCAAAGCCAAATCCCAATATCGCCATAAGTACGATCGCATTGACTATGACCATCACGCATCACCTCACTTGACTATTCCCTGAAATCCCAGAAACGCCATGGAGAGAAGCCCGGCTGTTATAAGAGCTATCGAGAGATCCTGAAATGGCTTTGGTATATCGTAAAGCTCCAGTTTCTCTCTTATCGCTGCGAATATCACGAGAGCCATCGCAAAACCCGAACTGGCGCCGAGCGCGTTGAAGACCGCTGCGAGGAACCCAAGCTTGAGCATCGAGTTTAAAAGAACGAGTCCCAGTATCGCACAATTCGTCGTTATGAGAGGAAGGTATATACCGAGCGAATCGTATAGCGATGGGTTGTTCTTCTTTATGAAGAGTTCTATGAACTGAACGAAAGCCGCTATGACGAGTATGAAGACTATCGTCCTCAGAAATCCAAGTCCCAGGGATATGAGGATCTGATCCAAGAACCAGGCTATGGCCGCCGATACCGTCATGACGAATATAACCGCAAGCCCCATACCGACGGCAGAATCGATCTTCTTCGAGACTCCAAGGTACGGACAGATCCCCAAAAATCTCGAGAAGACGAAATTGTTGACGAACATCGCGCTTATGACTATCAAAACTAGCTTCATCAGATTTCACCTCCTCACGCTTTCTGTGCCTGTGCCTGTTGCTTCTTCAGCTCCTGCTGTCTCTTCTTCTCGGCTTCCGCTCTCTTGATCTTTATGTAGTTGAAAAACGCCGCCAAAAGTCCAAGCGTTATGAAAGCTCCTGGAGGAAGTATGAACATGAACATCTTGAAATTCCAAAGGTGTATTCCAAGCCAGCTTCCGTTTCCTGCGATCTCCCTAACGGATCCGAGCAAGAACAGCGAAAGCGTGAATCCTGTTCCCATTCCGAGTCCATCTAAGAACGCGTAGTGAGGAGGGTTCTTTGAGGCGAAAGCCTCAGCCCTTCCGAGGATTATACAGTTAACGACTATCAGCGGTATGAATATCCCGAGCGTTTTCCAGAGGTCGTAAGTGTACGCGTGCATCAGAAGATCTATCATCGTGACAAATGTCGCTATGACAACTATGAATATCGGGATCCTTATATCCTTTGGAACGCTCTTTCTTATGAGGGACACCATGAGGTTCGACAGAGAAAGAACCACCACAACCGCGAGCCCCATTCCAAGCCCGTTTATAGCGGCGGTTGTGACCGCGAGCGTGGGACACATACCGAGCGCCTGGACGTACGTTGGGTTTTCCGTTGTTATACCCTTTTTGAAGGTGTACCAAGCCATGCTCTGCTCTTTGTCGGCCATCACTTTTCACCCCCCAACTTCTGGGTGAGGTACTCGTACATTATGTTTATGGAGTTCGCAACGGCCCTTGGGGTTATTGTAGCACCTGTCATTATGTCACTTGTTTTAACGACTCCTTTATCCTTTCTCCCGTGAGCATCTTTATCCACCACTACACCTTTCTTCAATCCGCTTGGCGGGATCCCCCAGAATCTCTTCTGAGGCGCCTCCTGAAGTATCTTAGCTCCAAGTCCTGGGGTTTCTTGAGACGCATCTAGGACCTTTATCGCGTTAAGGTATATTCCACTACTTCCATTGATAAAAGATGCCATTACCTTCACGTCTCCTCCAAATCCAGGGGCTGCTCCGACCATCACGTAGGCTTCCCCCAATTTCGTATGAAATTTGTACACTGGAAGAAAGACCTTTCCGTTAACGCCATGCCAGCTCATCTCAACTACCTTTTCTGGTCCGCCTTCACTCAGAGCTTTCGATATCTCCTCATCGGATACGAGCTTTTCTCCAGTTTTCCAATCCGTTAGAACGATTCTCATCGCCTTTTCTTTCTCACTCAAGTCCGCCTTCGCTATAGATGGCTTTGTCATGACGTATATACCAGCTAAAACGAAACCGGCTATGACCGTGTATATCATCAGGATCAAACCTTTTTTCATCATATCCATCACTCACTCACCTCCCCGAATATCCGGGGCTTGGCGTGAAGGTCGATGAGCGGGACGAGCCCGTTCATTATCAATATCGAGAACGAGACTCCCTCAGGATAAGATCCGAAGATCCTTATTATGTAAGTAAGAGCCCCTGCACCTATTCCGAAGATCATTTGACCCTTTGGAGTCATCGGAGAAGTAACCATATCGGTCGCCATGAAGAGAGCCCCGAGCATCAGCCCACCTGAGAGTATGTGAAAGAGCGGATCACCAAGGGACGGTTTTATCAACCATCCTATTAGAGCGAATAGAAAAGTCGTTGATATGTAGCTTATCGGTATCATTATCTTTATCCTCTTTCTTATGACAAGGTACGTAAAACCTATCAGAAGAGCCAGAGCACTCGTTTCTCCCAATGTTCCTCCGACGTTTCCTATGAAGAGGTCCCAGTAGAGCTTTCCCCTGCTACCCCAGACTTCTATGAGCTTGTTTATGTTGTGACCGTGATCTGCGAGAAATGTGAGGGGAGTTGCGCTCGTGAAAGCGTCAGGTCTGAGGTAAACTTTTCCAGTCATATACGTAGGAAAAGATACGAGAAGGAAAGCCCTACCTGCCAGGGCCGGGTTGAATATGTTCTGACCTAGTCCCCCAAACGGGTGCTTAGCTATCGCGAGGGCGAATATTATCCCTATGACCAGGACCCACCATGGGGTTCCTATACCTATGTTCAAAGCCAACAGAAGTCCTGTAACCGCGCCGCTTCCGTTCCAAAGTTGTCTTTTGTCCTTCGACATCACCCCGACTATGAAGGCATCCAGGAGCTCACCTATGACGGCTCCGAGTATCGATAGAAGCAGAGCTTTTACCCCAAAGACTATCGTCGCCACTATCACAGCGGGTATGAGACCTATCAGAACGTCGATCATTATAGCCCGGACGTTATCCCTTGTACCCACGTGAGGAGCGTTCGCGACCTTTAGCTTTATCATCTTTTCGCCCCCCTGAGCGCTTTGTAGACGGTCTTTCCAAGCTTTATGTATCTTACGTGATCTATCTTGCTCGGGCACACGAAAGCGCAGGATCCGCATTCGATGCAGTCCATAAGTCCAATTGCTGCTGCATCGTCATGGCGCTTTTTCTGAACGAGTTTCACCAAAAGGTACGGTTGGAGTCCCATCGGGCATACCATAACGCATCTGGAGCACCTTATACACGGCATTTCTTCTGCGGATCTCGTCACCTTAGCTGGAAGTGCGGTTATCCCGCTCGTTCCCTTCATCACGGGTATGTTTATATCCCTGAGAGCGATTCCCATCATCGGGCCGCCGAAAAGGACCCTCTCGACGTTTTCCTTCAAGCCGACGTGATCTAAAACGAATTTCGCGGGTGTTCCTATCCTAACGATGAAATTCCCGGGATTCTTGACGGCTTCACCGGTGACGGTCAGTCCCCTTTCGATCAGTGGTTTTCCATCGACGACGGCTTCTTTTATCGCAACGGCAGTTCCAACGTTCTGAACGACAACCCCGACGTCCATCGGCAAGCCCCCTCGCGGGACTTTCCTTCCAGTTATGGCGTATATCAGATGCTTTTCAGATCCTTGAGGGTATTTCGTTCTCAGGGGAACGACTTCTATTCCTTCTGATGACATCTTCTCTCTGAGCTTTTTTATAGCGCCCATTTTGTTGTCTTCAACACCTATGTAGACTCTGTCGACGCTCAGGACTTTCTTTATGATCTTTATTCCGGTCAAGAGCTCGTCCGTTCTCTCCATCATCGTTCTGTAATCGATCGTCAGGTAAGGCTCACATTCAGCACCGTTTATTATCAGTGTGTCGACTTTTTTATCAGGAGGCGGACTTAGCTTTACATGAGTCGGGAACATCGCCCCTCCCATACCGACTATTCCAGCTCTCTTTATCAGGTCGAGTATCTGTTCTTTATCCATCTTCTCGTAATCTCCGTGACCTTCCAGAAATTCCCATTCATCGTCGGAAGTTTTCTGGATGATGACCGTATCGACCGGTCTTCCAGTTATCGGGTGGTACATCTTCTTGATATCCACTACCTTTCCGGTCACTGGAGAATGAACAAAAGCGGATATGAAACCACCAGGCTCTCCTATCACCTGGCCCGTTTTGACCTCTTGATCTTTTTCAACGACGACCTTCGCAGGTGCACCGGCGTGGTTCACCATGTAAACGTAGACCGTATCCGGAATTTCCATTCTTTCGATCGGTTTGTCTTTCGCGAGTTCCTTCTTCGCTGGTGGGTGAACTCCTCCTTTGAATGTTCCGATCACTACTTATCACCTCCTCTTCTCACAATCCAGTCGCATTTTACCACAACAATTCGAAGTGAAGCTGTGCTAAAATACGCACCAATCAGGGGAGGTGGGGTTATGAAGAAAGTCGTTCTCGCCTACAGTGGAGGCTTGGATACTTCCGTCATTCTGAGCTGGCTTGTGGAGAAGGGTTTCGACGTCATAGCCTTCGTTGCAAACGTCGGTCAAGATGAGGATTTCGACGAGGTGGAGAAAAAAGCGCTGAAGACGGGAGCGTCGAAAGTCTACGTGGAGGATCTCAGAAGGGAATTCGTTACGGACTTCATATTCCCAGCGATGATGGGAAACGCTATATACGAAGGGAGATACCTTCTTGGAACGGCTCTTGCAAGGCCTTTGATAGCAAGGCGGCAGGTCGAGATAGCCGAGAAAGAAGGAGCGGAGTACGTAGCACACGGCGCGACAGCCAAGGGAAACGATCAGGTAAGGTTCGAGATGACTTATGCCGCTCTGAATCCTTTCTTGAAGATCATCTCTCCGTGGAAAGACGCGGAATTTCTGAGCCGCTTTAAAGGGAGATCGGATCTGATAGCTTACGCCAAAGAGAAAGGAATTCCCGTCAAGGCGACTGTGGAAAAGCCTTTCAGCGAAGATGAGAATCTGATGCACATATCACACGAAGCAGGAGTATTGGAAGATCCGATGTACAGGCCTGATGAGAGTGTTTTCTCGATGACTGTCAGTCCGAAAGATGCTCCGGATGAGGAGACTCTCCTTGAGATACATTTCAAAGATGGAAAGCCGATAAAGGTCGTGAACTTAAACGACGGGACGACGAAAGAAGATCCACTGGAGCTTTTTGAATACCTGAACGAGATAGGAAAGAAAAATGGTGTTGGAAGAGTAGATATGGTCGAGAACAGGTTCATAGGGATAAAGTCAAGGGGAGTTTATGAGACGCCCGGAGCCACGATTCTGTGGGAAGCTCACAGGGATATAGAAGGAATAGCTATGGATAAAGAAGTCATGCATCTCAGGGATATGTTAATCCCGAAATTCTCAGAACTCATATACAACGGATTCTGGTTCTCACCGGAGATGGATTTCTTGATGTCGGCTTTCAAAAAATCCCAGGAAGCGATTGATGGTAGAGTTATAGTCTCGGTTTACAAAGGAAACGTCACGGCAGTCGGCAGGGAATCTCCTACATCGCTATACGACAGGAATCTATCGAGCATGGATGTTGAAGGGGGCTTTAACGCGTTCGATTCGAAGGGATTCATAAACATTCATTCGTTAAGACTCAAAGCGCATTATTTGGTTCTCAGGGAGAAAGATCCTTACAGATGGAGGAAACAGCTTTGAAGCTATGGGATAAGGGATATAACGTCGATTCCTTCGTTGAGAGATTCACAACTGGTGAAGATTACATTCTCGATATGAGAATACTCCCGCACGATATAAGGGCGTCGAAAGTCCATGCGGAAGTTCTCCAGAAAGCAGGAGTCCTGACTGATGAAGAGCTCTCAAAGATAAAGATCGCTCTGGATGAGCTCTTGAAGCTTTACGAAGGAGGAAAGGTAAAGATAAAGATCGAGGATGAAGATTGCCACACCGTTATAGAGAATTTCCTTACGGAAAGACTTGGCGAGATCGGAAAGAAGATACACACGGCAAGATCGCGAAACGATCAGGTATTGACAGCTCTCAGGCTCTACTACAGGGAAATCATCAAGGATATCACGGAATCCGTGAAAAGTCTCATAGCTTCTGTAAAGGATTTTTCAAAGAAATACGGAAAGATCCAGTTTCCCGGATTCACGCACACTCGAAAGGCGATGCCGACTGATATTAAAACATGGTCAGAAGCTTTGGTGGATTCTCTGAAAGACGATCTGAAGCTCCTTAAAGCCGTTATGGATATAACTGATCAATCGCCACTTGGAACCGGTGCCGGTTATGGAGTACCTTTGAATATAGATAGAGAGTATTCCGCAAAGAAATTGGGTTTTAAAAAGGTTCAGAAAAATCCGATATACACGCAGAACAGCCGCGGAAAATTCGAAGGGATGATCATGCACGCACTCCTTCAGATATCGCTTGACCTTAACAGGTTCGCAACGGATATAATCTTTCTGAGTTTTCTCGGAATTTTGAAATTAGACGTTAGCATAACAACCGGAAGCTCTATAATGCCGCAAAAGAAAAATCCCGATGTCTTGGAGCTCATCAGGGGGTATCATCACAGGATCTTATCAAACGAGATCTTCGTTATGAGCATAATCTCGAATATGATAATGGGCTATCACAAGGATTACCAGCTCCTTAAGAAAGTAGTCTTCGAGACTTTCGACATATTGATCGATATGATAAGGGCTATGGATATCGTCTTTAAAAAGATGTCAGTTGATGAAAAAGCGGCTTCTGAGATGATGGACGATGAGATCTTTGCGACTCACAGAGTATATGAGCTTGTTAAAAAAGGAGTTCCTTTCAGGGAAGCCTACAGAATAGTAGCGCAAAAGTTCAAAGAGAAGTAAGAGCCCCATTCGGGGCTCTTTTTTACCAGTATATCTCTTCCCTTTTTATGTACTCTCCCCATCCTTTCTTTCCGACGAACTCTCCGTCTTTCACGACGAACTCTCCCCTGCTTATCGTCGATATGACCTTTCCTTTGACTTCAAATCCTTCGTAGACGTTATAATCAGAGGCGCTGTGATGCTCTTTTATAACCCATTCTTTCTCGGGATCGAATACGACTATATCGGCATCGCTACCTATATCAATAACCCCTTTCTTTGGATACATGCCGTAGACTTTCGCTATGTTCTCCGTGAATTTGTCTATCACTTCTTCTCCAAAGAGTGTGTACATCAGAACGAATGAGAACTCTATTCCGCCTATTCCTTGCGGAATCTCCCTTGTGTACTTTCCGGAAAGCTTCTCGCCTTTTTTGAAGGAGCAATGATCCGTGCCGATCGTGTATATCGCATCGAAATTCTCTCTCAAGAGCTCGACTTCTTCTTCCGATCTCAAGGGCGGTGTCATTAGAAAGATCTGACCGTCTTCCCTTGCAAAGTAAAGATCATCAAGATAGAAGTAATGCGGGCAGCTCTCAAGGACCAAAGTGTATCCCAGAGCATCCGGAAATCTCTCAAGGATCTCTTTTGCCGTCAGACCGCTCGATGTGTGGACTATGTAAAGCTGACCTTCTCTGTAGACAGACATCTGGGCTAACTTTACAACTTCCGAGAGCTCCGCCACCGTCGGACGAGCCTTTGAGTGATCTTTTGGAAGGATATCTTTTCCTTCGAATCTCTTTATTATCTCGTCGTTCTCAGCATGAACTACAACGACAAATCCCATGCTCCTTGAGAGAGTTAGAAGATCGTCTATGTAGGGATCGAAGGTCCTTCTGTTCGTCGATGAGTAAGTCGTGAAGAGCTTTATGCTGGCCATACCCAATTCTTTGCTCCTTTTCGCTATCTCTTCCGCTGAATCGGTAGGATTGGCTATAGTCGAGTGAAAAGCGTAATCGACAACGCTATCTTTTGCGAGCTCCATTCTCTCTTTGAAAGCTTTGTCGAGTTCTTCCAAGCTTGATATCGGATCGATGAAATCTATGAAGGTCGTCACTCCGCCAAAAGCCGCGCTAACTGACCCCGTGTAAAAGTCGTCAACGGACGTCCAGTTTGCAACGGTAAGATGGAAGTGAACGTGCGGATCTATGAATCCAGGAAGCACCCAATTCCCGGATGCGTCGTACTCTTGATCTGCTTTGAAATCTTCCGTGCTTATAGCGCTTATCTTTCCATCTTTTACATAGACGTTTGCTTTTAAAAATTCCCCTTTTCTGTAAACAAGTCCGTTCTTTATAGCGAGGTCAAACATCATATCCACCTCCTGCTCTTTAAAAGATCTATGAGTAATTCTAACTCTTCGTCAACTCCAAGCTTATCAGAATTCAAAAGAAGATCTTCTTCTATGGGCTCTTCGTATTTTTCGGAATATCCGGGAAGGAAGAAAATTCCTTTGTCTGCTCTTTTGTAAACTCCCTTATAGTCGCGATCTTTCAGAATATCCAAAGGAGCTGTTAAGTGAACGTGGATCGTATCCAAAATCTCTTTCAGAGAATCTCTGTGAGATTTTCTATGAGCGACGAGAGAGTAGATGAGAATCACGTTCTTTTCTTTCATCACTTTAGTGAAGCTCTCGATGAAAGAGAACATCGAATCGATGGAGTCTTTATCAAACGAATGATTTGAAACCATCTCTCTGAACTCGATCCCATCGAAATGGATGGAGAATATACCGCTTTCTCTGAGAGCTATGTTTAGTCTTGAAGCGAGCGAGGTCTTTCCGGATGATGGCATTCCAGTTATGAGGATCAGTTTTGAGCTCATATTCCGTATCTCCTTCGAGCTGACTTTACTATCTTCAAAACGAGATCGTCGTAGCTCAGACCGTCAGCTTCTGCCATCTTGAGAATATCAGAATACCCGGGTACGAGGAGCGGAAGCGAGTTCACATCTAAGACATAGTATTTATCATCCTTTATCCTAACGTCCATCCTCGCATAGTCTCTCAGACCTAAAACTTTGAAAACTCTCCTTGCCATATCTTTCAGCTTGTTCTCCATCGATTCTGAGAGTCTTGCCGGTATGTGATAAGTGACGTATCTGTCATATCCCTGATTTTTCACCCTGTCTGAGTAGAATTTCTCGATGCCCTCCGGAAGAGAAGAGAAATCTATCTCTATTATCGGGAAAACTCTCAAGTTATTTTCTTCTTCCAAAAGTCCTATCGTTACTTCTCTTCCCTCTATGAACTCTTCAACTAAAGCCGCTTCGTTGAAATTCTTGTGTATCCACCTTACGGCCCTCTCAAGACTCTCTCTGTCGTTTACAACGGATTCTTTCCTAAGACCCTTTGAGCTTCCTTCTCTTACCGGTTTTACTATGAGCGGATATTCAAGATCGTGATCTGGCACATTTTCAAAAGGATGAACGACAAAAAACTCTGGTGTGCTTATTCCGTACTTGCTCAAGATAGATTTTGTAAAAAATTTGTCCATGCACAATGCATGAGTAGAAGCAGGTGCTCCCGTGTAAGGGATCCCCATCAGATCCAGAATTGCCGGGACGTGGAGCTGGCGCGTATCCTTCCCTCCAGAAGTCGACATGTTGAAAGCAAGATCGTAATTTTTTATTTCTTTCATGAAATTCTCATTGAACTTAACGACTCCGACTTCGTACTCTTTTGAAAGAGCTTCTCTAACAGAGCTCAGCATCTTCTTTTTGTTCCCGTCTAAAACTTCATCTATCACAACAGCTACTTTCAAAATACTTCACCTCTTTTTTAAACTTTTTAGACATATAACCAGTCTAACAAGTAAAGGCCTCTTAAAAATAGATCCTCCCCTTTTGCCCCCTCAAGCAGGGGGCTTTTTTATATGCTGATGGTAAAATTTTACCAAAAACTACGGGGTGATCGTTTTGAATACATTGGAGAAGATCTACCTATCGGGATCGGAAGTAATCCCAAACGAAAAGATCTCAAAGCACACGAGCATAGAAATCGGCGGGAAGGTAAAGGCGTTGATAGTTCCGAATACTGTGAGTTCACTTTTGAGATCTCTCGAGATCCTGGAATCTAATGAAGAAGAATACAGGATAATGGGACTTGGGACGAATCTTTTGGTATCTGATGATGGGCTCGATGTGTTCGTCTTAAAGACAGAGCGGCTCAGCGCTTTTGAAGTGAAAGGAGATCTCATCGTATCTGAGAGCGGGACTCCCTTGAAAAGGCTCTGCGAGATAGCCGCAAGTTTGGGATTATCTGGTATGGAAGAGCTTTACGGAATACCGGGAAGCTTTGGCGGAGCGATCTACATGAACGCAGGAGCTTACGGAAAAGAGATGAAAGACGTTCTTGAGTGGGTCGAGCTTTACGATGGTGGAAAGGTGGAGAGATTCTCCTCGAAAGACCTTGAGATGTCATACAGAAAGACAAGTGTAGGAAACAGGATCATTCTACGAGCAGCGTTGAAACTAAAAAAGGGCTATTCTGAAGGGATTTACAAAAGAATGAAGGAATACCTGAGAAGAAGACTTGAAAAGCAGCCCATTTTTGAAAAAAGCGCTGGGAGTTTGTTCAAAAGGCCAAGACCGAACTTTTACGTTGGAAGCGCTATAGAAAAGTTAGGTTTGAAAGGGTTTTCCGTTGGCGGGATGAAGATATCAGAAAAGCACGCTGGATTTTTGGTCAATTCCGGAAATGGAAAATTCGAAGACGCTATAAAGCTCATAGAGATCGTCAGAGAAAAGATAAAAGAAAAATTCGGAGAAACTCTGGAGACGGAAGTGAGAATATGGAGATAAAGACGATAAGGAGCAGCGCCAGAGCGAAGATAAACGTGAAAAGATCGATCTTCATATCGAGCGCTTCAAGGTGCGATTCTGTGGAGGACGCGAAGGAATTCATATCCATGGTGAGAAAGGAATTTCAGGACGCTTCACACAACTGCTGGGCTTTCCGGGTTTTTGAAAATGGCAAGATAAGCGAAGGATACTCCGATGCGGGAGAGCCTTCCGGGACCGCCGGGATGCCTATACTGAATGCGATAAGAGAGATGGATCTTGTAAACGTGGCTGTAGTAGTCACGAGATACTTCGGTGGAGTTAAGTTGGGAGTCAGGGGATTGATAGATGCCTATCACTCTGCAGCTCTTGAAGCTCTGAAAATGGCAAAGGTGATCAGATTGAAATTGAAAAACGTCTATGAAGTCAGAGCACCGTTCGAAAAATACGGCGAAGTTAAGGCGGAAATTTCGAGAATGGGCGGGAAGATAATCGAAGAGACGTTTGATAGCGAAGCGAAAATCATCTATCTTTCAGATAGTCCAATAGTCGATGAATCGGTGAAGATAGAGGAGAAGTTTGTGGAAATTTAGATAATCAAACAGGGGGGATATCTGTGAAAAGACTTCCGATAGGTGTGAGCAGTTTTGAAAAATTCGTGGAGAAAAACTATTACTACGTCGATAAGACACTCTTAGTAAAAGATGTTTACGAACTCGAAGGCGAGATAAAACTCATCACGCGCCCAAGGCGCTTTGGTAAAACCTTGAATATGGATATGATCAGGGAATTCTATTCAATAGATGGAAAGGATCTATTTAGTGGCTTGAAAATAATGAATGAGAAAGAATTCGTCAAAGAGCATTACCATAAATACCCTGTCTTGTTTATCACGTTCAGAGATGTCAAACAACCTGACTGGCATAGCGCACAGATAAAGATGAAATACATCCTGGCACTCCTTATGGAAGATGTTC
>JALVXE010000062.1 GCA_027038385.1 Thermotogaceae bacterium | reverse complement strand
TCGCGACATCCACACTCTTTTCGAAATCGCTTAAGACGTCCTTTTCTATGTAGTTGACCAGCGACGCGTTAAGGGATTCCACGAGAAACTTCAACACGTTTTTGTATTCTTCTTCGTCATCCATAATGTCTTTTTTGGTATATTTCCTGATAATACCGTCAGACTCAGCGACTGCATCGGAAGCGAGCTCGTCCTCGAGAAAGTACTCAACTACTGCGACAAAACTTCCAGAGTGAAATATCTCATTTCCTACACGAAACTTTCCCTCTCTTATAAAGAAGAAAAATCCCGGGGTCTCTCCTCCACTCAGAACAGTCTGGCCAGATACTACATTCACCTCTTCCATTCTCTCAGCCCCTCCACCACTTTCTCGAGATCCTCAGATATATCAGGTACAAACTCAGAAAGGTTCTTCAGAAAATTTCTGTAGACTTTCTCATCTAGATTCGAAAGAAATCTTTCTAGACGATCTTTAGGGATCCTTCCGTATCTCAGGAGTTTGGAAAGACGTTCGAAGTCTATGTACTTTAGATTCTTGAGGGTAAGGATAGATTTTCCCCCTCCACTTGGCTTTATGTAAGATAGCTTTCCTTTAAACTTCCCCCAGTTACTGACTACATCCCTCCATATTGGAGCTACATCCTCCCCTCCGAGAAGGTTTTTCCCATCTCGTACCATTATCATTATAACTGAATCATCTCCTCCTATGAACCAAGCGTTCCTCTCCGCGGTTCCAGTCTTTCCGAACATCTCTTTTCCCCGTATCTTGGCTTTTCTCCCAGTTCCCCTTCTAACAACTTCCCTGAGGATCCCCTTAAGCATCAGTATAGCTCTTCCGGATGATATCTCATATGATGGGATCTCACCTATCACCCTTGGTATAAATGTGTATACTAGACCTCCACTGACCCTTCTTATGCTCTTTATTATGGTTGGTTTGAAAACGGTCCCTCCGTTCGCTACGGCTATGTAGAACTTCGCTATCTCCTCTGGAGATGTCTCGAGCGTACCAAGAGATATTGTGAGATCTTTTGGGTAGTATCCATTTATCCTGAGAAACTTCTTCATGAAATTCGCTATCCTATCGTATCCAAACTCGCTGAACAGAAATACCGATGGAACGTTCCTTGACCATACCAAGGCGTTGAGAACAGTGGAATATCCCTTGAACGTTTTCGTGAAATTCTCAGGTTTCCATCCTGCTATATCTATTGGAATGTCTGGAAGAAGATCCATGGGTTTCACTCCGTTGAGAAACGAGTACAGATAGTATATTGGCTTTATTGCAGAACCTATCTGCCTTCTTCCAAACCTCACTCCTTTTCCCTTGTACCCCAATATTCTTCCTACACTGTCAACTGCCAGAAAAGCCATCTTGTCACCGATCTTTTTCTCGAGTATCCTCTGCAGATCTGGATCTAAAGTTGTGATTATCTCGTAGCCACTCCTGAGCTCTTCTATCGATAATCCGGATATCTCCTTTGCCTCTTCGATTATTCTCCAGAAAACCTCCTCATCTATGAAAAAATTTGGCTTCTTAAACTTCAGATCTTCTATATCCTTTAAAACCTTTCTATATTCAGATTCGTTTAAGGCTCCTGCGTTTAGTGCTGCTTTCGCGACATTCCTCGCTTTCCTTTTGGCAAGATCAGGTTGTTTGTACGGGTTGAAGTTCTCGGGAGACTTTATTATACCCACTAGAACCATCATCTCAGCGATCGATAGCTTCTGTAGCGGCTTTCCAAAGTAGTACAACGACGCCGCGCCAAATCCGTAAAGACCATTCCCAACGTATGCAGAATTCAGATACATCTCCAATATCTCTTCTTTTGATCGGATTCTTTCAAGCCAGAAGGCTATGAAGATCTCCCTTATCTTTCTCTCTATGCTTTTCTTAAATCCGAGATACAAAGACCTTGCAAGCTGCTGGGTTATAGTGCTCCCACCCTGTACCACCTTGCCAGTGGTTAGATCGACGAAGAAAGCTCGCAGTATTCCCTTGATATCCACGCCAGCATGTTTGAAGAAATCCCTATCCTCTGAGGCTAGAAGTATTCTTATGAAGTCCTGAGGTACTTCTCTTAAGTCTACCCAAACGCTTCTTGATATGTACATCGGTGTCCCATCGGAGTACAAGATTCTCGCGCTCGGAGGAAGTTTGCTCTCTGGAGGGGGGAGTTTTGAGGTTACGCCGTGATAGTACCAAAGAATGAATGAGAAAGAGAAGACCGCCCCCAGAATCGTCAATATGATCCTTCTCATATAACGGCGCCCTCCAGTTCGAGCAGGAAGATCTTCCATTCGGATCCAGGTGAAAAACCTCCGATTCCCCGTTTGGCAACCACTCTGTGACAGGGTATGTAAATAGGCAAGTGGTTTCTTCTCATAGCCATACCAACTGCTCTTGGGGACGTTCCAACCATCCTGGCTATCCATCCATAGGTTCTGACTTCCCCATAGGGTATCTTCCTCACCTCTTTCCAAACCGCCTTTTGGAAATCCGTTCCCTCTATTTTCACCGGAAAGTCCACCTTTTTTACTTCGCCTTTGAAATATCCGGAGATTATTCTCTTGAACGGTTGGATGTCTTCTATTGGGACGTCAAACTCCCTTCCAAGTGCTATCTCTACGGCGAGGTCACCATCTATCAGAACACTGACGGGCCCTAGCTTAGTTTGGATAACGGTCTGTACTATGCTGACACCTCCCGTTTCTCAATTATATATCTTTGTGATATCCTTCCTCCAATGTTGGAGGTGGGAATTTGTTATACATAATACCATCTCTTATTCTTGGTTGGAGTTTGGGTGCTAACAACACTTCCAGCGTTTTTGGGCCTGCAGTTATGAACAGGTTGATATCGTATTGGAAAGCTGTCATAGTCACTGCCGTATTCGTGGTTCTGGGGTCAGTCTTGGGAGGAGCTGCAGGACTTCAAACTATAGGTAATCTGTCGCATTCCAGTGTTCTTGAAAGCTCCTTAGCCGTTCTAGGAGGGGCGATATCCGTGATATTCATGACGGTGCTTGCATTGCCTGTTTCTATATCCCAAGCTGTAGTTGGGGGGATAATAGGCATAGGATTTCTCAAAGGAAACGTTAACTGGGCAGTTCTTTGGAAGATAGGTATATGCTGGGTAACGACCCCGCTCGGAGCTCTTGGAATAGGCTTTTTGACCTATAGGCTTGGAGCTCAGATGTTCTCTAAGATAAAGTCGATAGCGCTGCAGGACAAGGTATTGGTTGTTATGACGTGGATGATAGGAGCTTACGGTGCGTATTCTCTTGGTGCAAACAACGTTGCGAACGTGACGGGTGCGTTCGTAG
>JALVXE010000061.1 GCA_027038385.1 Thermotogaceae bacterium | reverse complement strand
GTAATAAGGAGACCTCAGAATGTCTCTGTACCTACCCCAGAGTCCCTTTTTCTCACGGTTTATTATCTTCGTGACTTCTGACGGATTCTTTAAATCCGATGTGAAAGAGCGATTGACCTTTTCCAGTCTCTCAAAAGCCCTTTGGAGAAGGTTCCAGGAAAACGGAAGTTCCTCGATCTCCATCAAATCCACATCTGTCTCGGCCGTGGCGCTCTCTTGAGCTTCACCTATGAGTTCCCACTCCCCGATTATCTCACCAGGCCCAGCGGATATCTTGTAACCGATCGTCGAAGTTAGTGAGACCTTTCCATTAACTATCATGTAAATCTTGGATACCTTCTCTCCTTCCTTGAACAGTATCTCTCCCTTTTTCATATCAATCCTCCGTCGGTATCAAGACACCTCTGAGCGCTTCCGCCATCAGAAGTATCGGGCTTATGGAGTGAATCTCAAAATCGTTGAAGAGCTGGTAGTTGTCCGGATCGTAGACCCTTGCCACAACCTTTCTAACACCGAAGACGTACTTCGCTATCATCGATACCATGAAGTTGGTGTTGTCATCGTTGGTGAGGGCTAGAAGAACATCAGCGTTCTCCGCTTTCGCGGCTTTCAGATTTTCGACTTCTGTCGCATCTCCGTGTATCGTGAAACCGGAAAAATCCGGTGAGAGAAGCTCGAAGGATTTTTCATCTTTATCTATTATCACGACGTTATGGCCATCTGCGGAAGCGTAGTTCGCGACTATCGACCCCATTCTTCCACATCCAACGATGATAACGTAAAGACTCTTTTTCTTCTTTCTCAAGATCCCACCTTCTCTATGGCTTCTTTTAAGATCTCGACAGCTGTTTTCTGATCTTCGTAGTCCATATCCGTGTAGAACGGTATGGCAAGCGTTCTCTTAGATACGTTCTCCGCCACCGGCAACTCACCTTCTTTATGCCCCATCTGCCTGTAGAGAGGTTGCAGGTGAACTGGCTGGAAATAGTTTCTAACTTGTACTCCGTTTTTGCTCATGTACTCCATGACCTCATCTCTGTCTATCCAATCGTCCAAAAGAACGACATAAACGAACCAGCTCATTTTGGTAACGTAACCTTCCACAATCGGTGCTCTTACACCATCGATATCTTTGAGAAGATCGTTATACCGTGATGCGACCTCGTTCCTCATGCTTATTATCCTGTCTATCTTCTCCATCTGTGAAACCCCTAAAGCTGCACTCATCTCATCCATTCGGTAGTTGTACCCAATTCTCACGTGCAGAAGCCACTCTCCACCTTCTCCTCTTCCCTGATTTCTCATGCTCCTAGATAGAGAAGCTATCCTCTCGTCGTTTGTCACGATGATGCCACCCTCACCCGTCGTTATCTGTTTGTTCGGATAGAACGCAAAGGCGCCGGCGATCCCAAAGGTCCCGGCTTTTCTCCCCTTGTATTCCGATCCCAGAGCCTCACAAGAGTCCTCTATAACCACCAAATTGTACTCATCAGCAACTCTCAATATGTCATCCCAATCGAGCGGATGTCCGAAGATATCAACGGCCATGAAACAGCAGATGTCCTCTAATTTCACCTTGTTTCCATCGTATTCATACTTGCCTTTTTCGATCCTTCTGAGAGTCTCCTCCAGAACATCTGGTGGAGCGTTGAACGTTCTGTCCTCTATGTCCAAAAACAACGGAATTTTGTTCTCAAAGAGTGCCACATTCGCAGACGCTATGAAGGTGAAAGATGGAACTAGCATGAATTTTCCGGGTAGGTCAAGAGATCTCAAAATTAAATGAAGTGCAGATGTTCCGCTGTTAACAGCAACTGCATATCTTAACTTGGTATAATCGGCAACTTTTTTTTCAAACTCCTCAACGAATGGACCTATGCTGAGTCTTCTGCTCTTGAGGACTGCAAGGACTCTATCCACATCATCTTTCTCTATGAATGGTCCTGAGAGCGGTATCAAGGTGATCACCTCCGCTTTGAGTATAACATCGAGCCAGATATGAATAAACTCTGACGATTAGTGCCGCCTCAACCGAGCAATTGAGTATTCTGATATACTTTACGCAAGAGAGAATTGTTATATGTTTATAACGAGGTGAAATTTATGAAAAGGCTACCAATCGAGATAAGCAATTTTGAAGAGATAATAAACGAAGGATATTATTTTTTGGAAAAACCCTCAATGTAGATGTGATAAAAGAGTTCTGTTCAATCGTATTCGATGGTTTGAAGATAACAAGTGAAAGAAGCGATAAGGCGGAAAATGTGAAGGACACAAGGTTGTTACCATTGGGATCGCTTTTTAAAGAGAGCTCATGTAACATGCACAAAATGCTGATCTAGGAGGTAGATCAAAACTTGAAGTGTGCGGGATGTGGCGCAGAACTACAGTTCGAGGATCCGTCAAAACCGGGCTACATACCTTTTGAAGTGTACGAGAGAAGACTTGCAGAGGGTAAGGAGATTCTCTGCCAGAGGTGCTACAAACTGAAGCATTACGGAAAGATAACGCCGGTAAAGATGGGCACGGATTTCAAAAAAGAACTCAAAAGTGTCCTTGGATCATTCGATCTCGTTCTTTACGTTATCGACATAACCGATTTTGAAGGAACGTACAGAAAAGATATCGCAAAGATGTTATCGAAAAAGAGAGTCATCTACGCTGTAACGAAGACGGATCTTCTTCCCAAAGCCGTTTCAAATTCTCAGCTGAAGGATTGGCTCAGAAAGAGGATCCTTGTCAATGATCCAAACGATATCAGAATGGTGAGTACCAAAAAGAAGTTCGGTATTAACTCTTTGAGAAAGCGTCTCACATCGTCTGGAAAATACAAAGCACTCGTGATAGGCGTTACGAATGTTGGGAAGTCGTCACTTGTGAACGAACTATCTGAGAGCAAGGTTTTATCGAGCCCGGTTCCTGGTACTACTCTTGGGATGGTGAGAAGAAAGATGAAAAACTCGAAATTCTACCTTTATGACACACCTGGAATCATCACAAACGATAGAGCGATCGACTTTTTGAGCGTCGATTGTCAAAGAAAAATAGTTCCGAGCCGTGAAATGACGAGAAAAACTTTCAAGCCGCAAAAAAACCGGTCGATTTTGATAGGTGGAATGGTTATGATAAATTTGGAGGGTTTTCAAAATCCTGCTCCTATATTCCAGATATTCACATACCAGAATGTAAAGCGTCACGAAACAAAGCCGGAAAAAGCTGAAGAGCTTTTCAGAGAGAGATCAGGAGATCTTTTGATTCCCCCGTGTTACAAAGGAGAACTAGACGGTGTTGAGTGGGAAGAGAGATATTTTGAGATCTCAGAGGAAGAA
>JALVXE010000060.1 GCA_027038385.1 Thermotogaceae bacterium | reverse complement strand
AAGAAGAACATCTCTTCTTTCGACATCCCTGAAGTACTCTGCTATCGTCAAAGCAGTCAGCGCCACCCTAAACCTCGCTCCGGGTGGCTCGTTCATCTGACCGAACACAAGGACGGTGTTTTCCAAAACTCCTGCTTCCTGCATTTCAAGCCAGAGGTCGTTCCCTTCCCTAGTTCTTTCACCGACTCCTGCGAACATCGAGAACCCCTTGTGCTCTATCGCGATATTCCTTATGAGCTCCATGACGAGAACCGTTTTCCCAACGCCAGCTCCGCCGAAGAACCCTATCTTTCCACCCTTTGGGAACGGAGCCAAAAGGTCTATAACCTTGAGTCCTGTTTCTAAGATCTCGACTTCTACCTTCTGATCGGTTATCTTTGGGGCTGGTCTGTGTATAGGCCACCAGTCATCTGCTGGGACGTCGCCCCTTTCGTCTATCGGTTCACCTATGACGTTGAACATCCTGCCCAATATCTTTTTACCAACAGGAGCTTTTATCGGTTCACCGGTGTCAACCACCTCGAGCCCCCTAACAAGCCCATCTGTCGTATCCATCGCAACCGTTCTGACTATGTTGTCTCCCAAAAGTTGCTCGACTTCCAACACCAGTTTTTGACCAGACTGGGGATTGGTAAGCTCGAGCGCGTTGAATATATCTGGAAGCTCTCCTTCCGGAAACCTAACGTCCACGACTGGACCTATTACTCTCACTATCTTTCCCTTGGTCCCCTTGGCCACTCGTATCACCCCTCATCCTGCCTCTTCTATTTCCTTCAGGGCTTCCGCGCCGTTGACTATCTCTATTATCTCTTGAGTAATCGACGCTTGTCTTGCTTTGTTGTATTCAAGCGTCAGAGTTCTTATCATCTCGTTCGCGTTGTCGGTTGCGTTCTTCATAGCGTTCTGACGAGCGTAGTACTCGCTCACCTTCGTCTCGAACATGTAGTTGAGCACTTTGGAGGAAAGGTAGAAATAAAGGAAGGAATCGGCCATCTTTCCAACGTTAGGCTCGAATTCCACATTCTCGTCGCCATCGGAAACCTCTATCGGGACGAGCGTCTCCACCCTAGGTCTTTGTATCAACGCGTTAATGAACTTCCCATAGACGACATCCACCTTTCCAACGCCTTCTTCCATCACCAGAGACATCACGTGTCCGGCCACTTCGAGTGATATCTGAACATTGGGCATGTCGTAGAGCCTCTCATATCCCTTCAGAAGTTTGTTCTTCCTGAAATGAGCCACTCCCCTCGTTCCAACGACGATATATCCATAAAAATCCGCCAATTTTTTCGCATGTTCCTCTGCGGCCTTGTGGATCTCCGTGTTGAAAGCACCACAAAGTCCCATGTCAGAGCTTATCACCAAGATGACTTCTTTTCCGTATCCCTTTAAAAGAGGATGATCTACTTCCTTGAAAGACATCTTTGATTTAATCCCTTCGAGTTCCTGCATGTATTCCTTGAAATTGTTGAATTCTCTCTCAAGTTTTCTAACCTTAGCCCTTGCCACCATCTCCATGGCGCGGGTTATCTTCATAAGGCTTTTGGTAGCTTCCACCTTTTTCTTTATAGCTCTGAGCTTTCCCCTGCTCATCAGGTTTCAACTCCTATCTCCTTCTTGAATTCCTTTCTGAAGTTCTCGATCGCTCTTTTCAACTTCTCTTCTGTCTCCTCTGAGAGGTTCCTTGATTCTCTGATATCGTCCAGTATATCTCTGTGCTCATCTCTCATGAACTTCAAAAATTCTCTTTCGAATTTCTTCACACCATCTATCGGAAGATCGTCGAGGTATCCGTTTATTCCGGCGTATATGACCACAACCTGCTCTTCAACCGGCATGGGCTGGTACTGCTCCTGCTTCAAGAGTTCCATGAGGTGCTGTCCCCTGACTATCTGAGCTCTCGTCGTTGGATCGAGTTCGGTTGCAAATTGGGCAAAAGTTTCGAGCTCTCTGTACTGGGCTAGATCGAGTCTGAGCATCCCAGCAACCTTCTTCATCGCTTTTATCTGAGCTGCGCCACCAACCCTCGAAACCGAAAGCCCGACGTTTATCGCGGGTCTGAACCCTGCGTAAAAGAGCCCAGGTTCTAGGTATATCTGACCGTCTGTTATAGATATGACGTTCGTTGGGATGTATGCAGAGACGTCGTTAGCCTGGGTCTCTATTATCGGAAGCGCCGTCAACGATCCTCCACCGTATTTGTCATCGAGTCTCGCAGCCCTCTCAAGTAGCCTTGAATGAAGGTAGAATATATCCCCAGGATACGCTTCCCTTCCAGGAGGCCTTCTAAGAAGGAGTGAGAGCTGCCTGTAAGCTACCGCGTGTTTTGAAAGGTCGTCGTAGACGACGAGGGCGTCTTTCCCATTGAACATGAAGTACTCTCCCATAGCTGCTCCAGCATAAGGGGCCAAGTACTGAAGAGAAGCAGGATCCGCTGCGGAAGCAACCACAACAGTTGTATACTCCATAGCTCCGTACTGCTCCAGCTTGTCTATTATCCTCGCGACTGCCGCAGCCTTTTGACCTATCGCGACGTATATACAGTAAACTCCTTTGCCCTTTTGGTTTATTATCGTATCTATCGCTATTGCAGTCTTTCCGGTTCCCCTATCGCCTATTATGAGCTCTCTTTGCCCCCTCCCTATTGGAATCATAGAGTCGATCGCCTTTATACCGGTCTGAAGAGGAGTATCGACCGGTTTTCTGTAGATAACACCGGGGGCTTTAACTTCAACGTTTCGGAATTCCTTTGCCTCTATTGGCCCTTTTCCATCCAAAGGTTCCCCC
The DNA here is from genome assembly GCA_027038385.1 of Thermotogaceae bacterium. Classification (GTDB taxonomy): domain Bacteria; phylum Thermotogota; class Thermotogae; order Thermotogales; family Thermotogaceae; genus WGAO01. Next base: position 541 of record JALVXE010000060.1, on the reverse strand, counting down.
AGCGGATTGACGACCCTTCCAAGGAGCTCCTCGCCAACTGGAACCTGGATGATTCTCTTAAGTCTTCTCACGGAATGTCCTTCTTTTATCTTCTCGTAATCTCCGAGGATTATGATTCCAACGTTGTCCTCCTCCAGGTTGAATGCGAGTCCTTTAACCCCCGTCTCGACGAATTCTACCAGCTCGTTTGCCATAACGTTGTTGAGCCCGTAGACCCTGGCTATCCCGTCACCAACCTGTATGACTTTTCCAGTATCCTCCAAATTTATCTCTTCTTTGAACTCCTTTATCTTTTGCTCCAAAATCTTTGTGAGCTCTCCGGGTGAGAGTCTCAAAGAGCATCACCCCTTTCCGAATATCTCCCTGGCCATCTTAGAGAGCCTTCCCTTGATGCTTATGTCGTAGCTCATCCCTTGAAATTCCAACCTAACGCCGGCTATCAAGTCACTCGATATGTGTTCCCTGAATACAGGTTCCCTAAGCGAATACTTTTTTACAAATTTCGATAACTTCTCCTTTTCCTCTTCTGAGAGTTCAATAG
>JALVXE010000059.1 GCA_027038385.1 Thermotogaceae bacterium | reverse complement strand
CGTTTATCGAGGTTATCATGAACGAAACCTCGTCCATGTGAGCGAGAAGTCCCAGTTTGATGTCATTCCTCTTTCCTTTCTTGAGGGCTATCAGGTTTCCTAGTCTGTCGACCTTCAGCTCATCAACCGAGTCTTTGATCTTGGACTCGATGAATTCCCTAACTCTACCTTCATCTCCAGAACCACCGTTCAGCTCTGTGAGCTCTTTCAAAAACAAGACTCACACCTCCTCAAACTGCAGCTACCAAGTGAGCTATGAGTCTGGCTGTCTCCTCAACGTCTTTCGGGTCGACTACCTCAACCGGTGTGTGCATATGAAGGAGTGGTATCGAAAGAAGGAGCGTTCTTATCCCGACCCAAGCCCTTCTTATCGAGTCTGCATCCGTTCCTGTCCTTCCAGGGAGCGGTTCTATCTGATACGGTATGTTGTTCTCCTTAGCCACGTCCATGGCGAGCTCAACGAAATCCCTGTCTATGAAAGGTCCCACCCCTATCGCCGGTCCCTTCCCCATCTCCATTCTCTGGGAGACTCCCGTGTCCTCCGCGAAAGTGACATCCACGACGATCGCGTAGTCGAGTTTGAGCTGGTGAGCCACGGACTTTGCACCGGGGCCTCCCACCTCTTCCATGCTCGAGAAGACAAAGAAAACGTCGTTTCTCAAGAGAAACTTTTTCAACTTTTCGCTCGCGAGGATCAGCGATGTGCATCCGGCCCTATTGTCGAGGGCTTTTCCGCAGACCTTACCGTTCATCTCACATGGCTTTACGTCTAAGATCACCCTGTCTCCAACCCTTATCTTTTTCCAATCGGACATCGAAGCGTCCAGAAGGAGATCGTCGTATCCCTGGACTTTTCCCTTCTTCTCGGGCGGGGTTATGTGTGGAGCCATTATTCCTATGACTCCCTTAACCACTCCGCTTCTCGTGTAGACCTTCACTCTGCTTGCCGGCAGGATCTTCGGGTCCACACCGCCGACTGTTTCAAGATAAAAAAATCCATCTCCCGCACTCTTAGAGACCATCAGAGAAACCTCATCGGCATGGGCAAAAACCCCTATCCTGCTCCTTCCGCCACCCTTAATCTCATGCACCAACCCGCCGAGTTTGGTCCTGAAACCCTTCCCAACGATTCCTTCTATCCTTTCAAGTACCCTGTCTTCCATTCCAGATGGCCCATCGATCTTCGACAGCTCCATCAAGAGCTCCGAGGTTTTCACGCTTTCACCACCTCTTCGAAATCCACCTCGTTCCACCTGTCTATCACAACTCTTCCCGCCCTCACATGGGCAACCGATGGTACCTCCTTCTCACCCTTTTCGTGCGTCATCCTGTCGGATATCTGTATCAAGGTGGGCCTGAGATCTACCGCCATCACAACGGCTTTGTAACCCTCGTTCAGTCCCGCCCTGATGACGCCCTCGGCTTTTCCAAAAATCACAACAGATCCTCCTGCCATCACCTCGGCACCTTTGTGCAGATTCCCGACTATTATCACATCACCTGAATGGACTATCACCTGACCCGATCTGACGTTCTTCTTTATCACCTTCGTCCCGGATTTCGTCTCGCCCTTCTGAACGACTTTCATACCCGCTTTAGAGGATTCCTCACTGCTTCCAACGAGTATCCTGCTGACCTTCAACCCGAACTCCTTTATCCTGGAGATCATCTTCGGTATGTCCTGGACATGTTTTGAATGGTTCTCAACGAAGAGCGCGACCTCATCACCTTTGGTGAAAAAGCTCCCCATCTGAGTGAGCTTGTCGCTAATCTGACTCAGAACCTCCTCAACGGATTCATAATCCTTCACGGTGAGTATCAACCCGTCTTTCGTCATCTTGAAATCGACCACCCACATCACTCCCCGATTATCTCAAGAACCCTCTTTATATCCTCAGCGTGCTCCTCATTCCCCCCAGGGGTTTCCAGTATCCAAGGAATCTTTCTTATCTCATCGAAAGACAAAAAGTTCTTGAAGCCTTCCCTCCCGATGTACCCAAGTCCTATGCTCTCATGCCTGTCTTTAGCCGCACCGAGTGGATATTTGGAATCGTTCAGGTGGATCATCTTCAGCCTATCAAGTCCCACACTTTTGTCTATCTCATCGAGGAGTTTCCTGACCCCATCCGGATTCCTTATGTCGAATCCGGCGTCGAACCCGTGGCACGTGTCGTAGGTTATGCCTATCCTTTCTGGAAAGGCACTCATCTCTATTATCCTTTTCATCTGATCGAAGTTGTATCCTATAGCGTTCCCCTTTGGCGCGACGTTCTCAAGGAGTATCATCACATCCGTGCCTTTTGTCCTTCTGAAAGCCTCATCCAAACCTTTGACTATGAGATCTATCCCGACGTCCTCCCCCTTCCCGAGATGGCTGCCGGGATGTATGTTCAGATACTTTATGCCGAGAGCAGCGCATATCCTTATCTCTTTCTCAAGGAGCTCCAGAGACTTTTCCCACACGTCTTCTTTCGGAGAGGCCAAGTTTATCAGATATCCGCTGTGGCAGAATGCGGAATCTTCATCTATCTTGAACTTCTCCATGTTCCTCTTGAACCTGGCCGCCGCTTTATCGTCCGGAACCTTCGCTTTCCACTGACGCGCGTTGTGTGGAAATATCTGGAATGCGTTCCCACCTATTTTCACAGTCTCCTCAGGTACTTTGTAAAAACCGCCAGATATCGGCATGTGAGCTCCAAGTCTTACATCAGAGTTCAACACTCTCACCGGGTTTTAAAACCCTGCACTTGATACCTATCTCTTTGACTTTCTGGCAGAACTTTTCAGGATCTGCCTCTATCAGCGGCCAGGTGTTGTAGTGTATGGGAACGACTATCTTAGGTTGGATCATCTTGGTGGCTACGAAGGCGTCGTCTATATCCATCGTGTAGTTTCCACCTATCGGAACCATGGCGAGGTCTATGTACTCGTTCGCGAGTAGCTCCATGTCCTTGGTGAGGCCGGTATCTCCCGCGTGGTAGACCGCTCTGTGGTCCATCTCCACGATTACACCCGCTGGATTTCCACCGTATAAGATCTTTCCGTCTTCGATAATCGCGCTCCCATGAAGGGCCGGCGTGAGCTTGATTTTCATGCCCCCGAAGTCAAACCTCCCGCCGATGTGCATGGTGTGTATCTTGTCTATTCCCTTCTTCTCAAGGTAGAACCCTATCTCGAAGTTGCTTATGACTGTCGATCCGTGCTTCTTGGCTATCTCTATAGTGTCTCCCAGATGGTCACCATGTCCGTGAGTCACGACTATGTAGTCTATCTTCGGAAGGTCGTCGATCTTCATCGCAGCCGCCGGGTTGCCGTTGAAGAACGGATCTATCAGAACATTCTTGCTTCCCTCTATCAGAACTGTCGCGTGCCCAATGAAAGTTACCTTCATACGGATCCCTCCTCCCATTTTGATCTTTTACTCATGCATTATACTACTATTCCTCCGACGTGATTCGTCTAAGGAATGAGCAACCGGTCCGAACTTCCGGAGTTTTACTCCTTCACACTTCCGGCTGTCAGACCCTTTACTATGTACCTCTGAACGAGGAGGAACATCGTGACGGGAACGAGGGTGGACATCAGTATTGCAGCCATCAACTCGTTCCACCTGACGGAGCTCCTCGTGAAGAACTGATAGAGCCCCTGCGTGATCGGCATGAGAGTGTCGGTCTTTATGAGCGTTAAGGCGAGTATGAACTGCTGGCTCCAACCTGTGACGAAGGCGTATATGAAGACTGACACCATGGCTGGGCTTATCATGGGTAGAACTATCTTGGTTATGACCGAGTAATCCGAGCACCCATCTATCAGCGCGGCCTCCTCTATCCCCTTTGGAATAGTCTGCATATATGAGGTTACAAGCCAGGTGGAGAGTGGAATGGTGAATATAGAGCCTGCGAGTATGACCGACAGGTAAGTGTTTATCAGATCGAGTTTTCTCATTATCACGTATATCGGAACGAGAAGCATGATCGGTGCGAACATGTTCGCGTATATCACGAAAACCATTATCGGCTTTCTGAGACGGAAGTTGTACCTAACGAGCGCATAACCCGCCGGTATGGCCACGGCGAGTGAGACCAAACTCACGCCTATGCCATATATGAAACTGTTCAGCAGGTACCTTGGAAGTCTTGGAACTATGTCGAACGCCGTTACGAAGTTGGAGAGCGTGACCTTCTCCGGAATGAGGGGCATGGGCGATTTCCACGGGAGGTTCTCCGGGCGAAGTGCCGTTATAACCATTTGGTATATCGGAAGTAGCAGGAAGATCATGAGTAATATCGCAAAAATTTGATACATCACCTTTTTAACCACTTTGCTTTTCACAGCTCCGCCCCCTTCCTGAGGGTCCTTATGTAGAAGACGGATATGAACGTGACGACCGCCACCTGGAATATCGTCATCGCCGAAGCCTTTCCTATTCCGCCGAACCTTATCATCAGGAAAGCCACTTTATATATCGCTATCGGAAGGGTCTCTGTCGCACTCATAGGCCCGCCTTGAGTCAGTATCCATATTATGTCGAACGAGTTGAAAGTCCAGACGGTCGAGAGCAGTGTAACCGTCAGAAGAACCGGTTTTATCATCGGGATCGTTATGTAGAAGAACTTCTTCACGTCACCAGCTCCATCTATCGTTGCGGCCTCGTAGAGGCTCTCAGGAATCGTTTGAAGCCCCGAGAGTATCATTATTATCATGAAGGGAAGTCCCATCCAAGCGTCCACGACCATCGTGGTCAGAAAGGCAGAAGTCGGATAAGAGAGAAACGTCACCGGCCTGTCGACTATGTGAAGGTTTATCAAAATTGAGTTGACAACCCCGAATTCGCTGTTAAGCGTCCAGGCCCACATCATAGACGCCATGGCCCATGGTATGGCCCAAGGGATTATCACCAACGTTCTGTAGATCTTTTTGCCAGCCAAGTATTTGCTGTTCAGGAGTGATGCCCCGAGGACCCCCAAAACGACCTTTATCCCGACCGAGCCAGAGACCCAAACGAGCGATTTCCAGAACGCGGAGAGGAAGTAGGATATCTTCGGGTTGAACAGTTTGAACGTGAATAGCCACTTGTAGTTATCGATCCCAACGAATTTTCTGTAGAAGGGATTAAGGAAGTTGGCATGGTAGAAAGAATCTATGAACACCTTGTAGAGTGGGTAGAGAAGGAATATCAAAAAAGCTGCTATGAGCGGAAGTGTTAACACGTACGGTGTGCTCTTTCTCATATTTGTCCCTCCATAGAAGCGGGGAGGCTGACCCTCCCCGCGCATTCATCACTTCTGAAGTATCTCGATTATACGGGCCGCTCTATCGAGAGCTGTCTTCGGATCAGAGTATCCAAGGAGAACTGAGTGTATCGCATCGAGTATCGCTTCCTGCGTTCCTTCCCAGTCTTTTATCCCAACGGCTTCCGGATATCCGTACTTTATGGCCTCTATGTAAGGCTTCCAGTACCATTTCTGGAACGCCGGAAGATCCTTTTCCTTGATCATCGGTGGAACGAACCCAAGCTTGAGGTCCCATTCCTTCTGCTTTTCGAAGCTCGTCATGTAGTTCATGAACTCAACGGCGAGATCGACGTTCTTGGACTGAGAGGATATGGAGATACAGTCGGTGACTATGACGGTCGAGTACGGCTTGTTCGAATCGGGGCCTCCAGGTATTAGGAAGAATCCGACGTTTATGCCTTTCTCCATGGCTTTTCTGGCGTTGTGAACGTGGTCTATGTACATTCCGACCTTTCCAGCTTCGAAGAGCTTTATGAGATCTTCTCTCTTCCACTCGATTATCCCGGGCTGAGCGTATTTAGACAGCTCTTTGTAGAATTTCAAAGCTCTGACACCTCTTTTGTCGTTTATAACGACTTTTCCGTGCTCGTCTACTATTCTTCCACCGTCCGCGTATAAGTACTGCTGGAACTGAGTAACCGTGGAGACGAACTTCTTACCAGCCATCGCTATGCCGTATATGCCCTTATCCGGGTGGTAAATCTTTTTCGCCGCTTCAAGGAGCTCGTCCCAGTTCGTCGGCACTTTCACACCGTATTTCTTGAAAAGATCCTTGTTGTATATGAAGACCTTCGTTGACATCGCCCTGACGACACCCCAGATGTGTCCCTTGTACGTGACGGTGTTCCAAACAGTCTTGTAGTACAGAGCCTTCTTCTGCGGGGTTATGTACTTATCTAGTGGTATGATCGCTCCCATGTCTGCTAGGGCCGGTATCCACCTGGAGCCTATGTACATCACATCGGGAGCAGCTCCAGCTCCGATGGAGGTTATTATCTTGTTCCAAAGATCTCCCCATCCGACGAACTCCATCTGGATGTGGACATCAGGATGTGTCTTCTCGAACTCTTTCGCTATGGCTTCCTGATCTTCGATGGTATACCCTCCACCTATCGGCATCAGGACTTTGAGCGTTCTCGTTGCAAAGACCTCAACTGATAACGCGAGGATGAAAGCCATGAAAACTACACCAAGTTTCTTCATAACACCACCTCCTGAGAGAAGTTTTGAAGAAGAAAGCATTCACACCAGCATCACCTTAACTCCCATGCTTTCCAAAACCTTCTTGACCTTCCTTGATTTTTCCGAATCGTTCATAACGAGGATATCTATCTCGTCCACGTCTGAAACTTTGTAAGGGGATAGCTTCCCCAACTTGCTGGAGTCCGAAACGACCACAACCTTGGACGAGTTCTCCATCATCTTCTGGGCTATCAGACTCTCCTCGTAGCTGTCAAAGCTTATCCCTCTCTCCAGATCTATACCATCAACCCCCATCAGGAAAACATCGGCGTTCATCCGCTCGACGAACGACATCACCTGAGCTCCGATGCATTCGAAAGATCCTTCTCTGACGCTTCCGCCCGTGTGAACGAGAGATATCGGTTTTTGGGAATTTATCACCGCCCAGGCTGTGGTTATCGAGTTTGTGATTATCGTTATATCACTCACGCTGGATTTGGATATCTCCTGAATAGTGTAGTAGACCGTGGTTCCACCAGAGGCGAATATCACATCACCACTGTTTAAAACCTTAACCGCTTCCTCGGCGATCCTCTTCTTCTGACTCTTTCTCCTCTCAAGCTTCATGAAAAACGGCAAGCCTTGGTGAAAGTTCTTGAGAACTGCCCCCCCTCTCCTTCGTTCAACGAGGCCCTGGGATTCCAGAAAACTCAGATCCCTTCTGACCGTTATCTTTGAGACTCCAAGCTCCTTTGCCATCTCATCAACGGTCGCGTATCCTCTTCTTCTGAGTATCTCCATGATCTTCTCGAGTCTTATCTCTTTCATTCGATCAACTCCTGAATTTATATTGATCGATTTAGATTGTAATATATCGGTTGCGAAAAGAGCAAACCTGCATTGTGGTGGAATTTCCCAGTATAGATCGATAACACTCGATTATCTGAGTTTATGAACGATATTCTCTTCAAATCTCTGAGAATCGCTCGTTTCAGCGTATGAAGTGAAATTCGAAGATTTTTCACGATTGCGCTCGATAATTCCTCGTATCCGGATGAAAGAACATGATATCGAGTGAAAAGACATTTGTATCGAAATTTCCAGATGTATATAATCAAATATGGGGTATTACGATCCTATACAGATCTATTTTGATCGATATTTATCTACAACCTGGAAGGAGGCGTACGAGAATGCCTGTAAAAAAGGAGATATTCGATCAGAAAACGGAATTGAGAAAGGCTCTGAGATATTTCAAGAACTTTGATGAGAAGGATTATTGGAGGAAGTATCTGCTATCATCTGATGAAGTTTACTTCATAGGATGTGGCTCGTCGTATTACATAGGGATAACGACTTCTAAATACTTCACCGGGATCACTGGAAAAAGATCGAAAGCTATCCCGGGTGGGGAGATACTCGAAGCTTTCGATTGGAACGTTCCAAGAAACTCTAAAGTGGTTGCCGTTCTCATATCACGATCTGGTGAGACGACGGAGGTGATAGAAGCTTCGAAAAAGCTCAGAGAAAAGGGAATCCTCACACTCGGAGTAACACTTGAAGAGAAAAGCTCTCTGACGAAAGTCGCTGACAGCGTTGCGACCCTTCCATTGAAAGAGGAATCCGTCGTCATGACGAAATCCTTCACTTCGATGCTCTTATTTCTCATGAACATGAGTGATTTTGTGGCAGGGATCGACAAATCAGAACTTTACGAGAATCTGCTCGATGTGGTGAAAGAGAATATGGATTCCTGGGAAAGAGAAGCTCAGGAAATAGCGAAGAGAGGGAAACACTTCGTCTTTCTCGGAGCCGGACCGTACGAGGGGATCGCCAGGGAATCCGCTTTGAAACTTCAGGAGATGTCTCTCACAACTACGGAGGCCTACTCCACCTTGGAGTACAGGCACGGACCGAAATCCCTGGTCACAGAAGATGTAGTTGTCGTCATGTTCGGCCAAAGTGAATCGAACGTAAAACTCGCCAAGGAGATAGAGAAGCTGGGAGGACACACAGTTTTGAGGAAAAACTATACCGAAAACTACGAGGATTCCTTTGCTTTTGTGATCTTTTCACAACTTCTCGGGCTCTCTATTGCGAAGATGAAAGGAGTCGATGTCGAAAACCCGAGGAACCTCAGCAAGGTGGTGATAATAGATGGATGATCTGAGAGAAATCCTTCCCATTTTCTCTATATGCTCTTCCAACACGTTCGTTCTGAGGGCATCTTTGAAGTTCTTGGCAAAGACAGACGAAACGATCCTCATAGAGTCGACATCAAACCAAGTCAACCAAGACGGCGGATATACGGGGATGAAACCGCAGGATTTCTCAAGGATGATCATGGAAGAGGCTTCAAAACTCGGGATACGGAAAGAGAGAATCGTTCTGGGAGGGGACCATCTCGGACCCCTTCCGTACAGAAAGCTACCTCCCGACGAGGCGATGAAAAGAGCAAAACAGATGGTTTGGGAATACGTGAAAGCGGGTTATAGAAAGATCCACCTCGATACGAGCTTTCCACTCAAAGGTGAGGAATTCTCCCCAAGGCTTGCGGCTGAGAGGCAAGCAGAGCTCTGCGAAGTGAGCGAGAAGGCTTGGAAAGAATCTGGGGGAGAGCCTCCCTTCTACATCCTGGGTACTGAGGTGCCACCCGCAGGAGGCGGAAAGGAGCGAGAAGATTACGTGACAGATCCTCGCGAGCTTGAAGAGACTATACAGATGACGGAAGAGGTGTTCAAAAAACACGGACTCGATGACGCTTGGAGGAGGGTCGTGGCGTTCGTGGTGCAGCCCGGTGTTGAGTTCTACAAGGATTCCGTCAGGCTCTATGAAAGGAAAAACGCAGAGGATCTGAAAAGAGTCATAGAAAAACACGGGATGGTCTTTGAAGCTCACTCCACGGATTTTCAACCCCTTGAGAGGCTCATCTGGCTCGTCGAGGATGGATTTCACATCCTCAAAGTAGGGCCCGAGTTCACCTTCAAATTCAGGGAGGGAATATTCGCGCTCGAATTCATTGCGAAAGAGCTCTTCGGTCAGGATTTCGGAGTATCGAGAACGGCGATCGATGTCATGGGGAAAAATCCGCAAAGCTGGGAGAACTACTACGGAAAGGAAGAAAAGATCTTTTGGAAGTACAGCCTTTTGGACAGGATAAGGTACTACTGGGGTGCGGAAGAACTTAGGAGATCCCTCGAAAAACTCTTCAAAGCTTTTGACGGAGTTGAGATACCCCTGGGATTGGTTTCGCAACATTTCTCAGAGGTCTTCTACTCCGTATTGGAAGGTGATGTGAAGCCTCATGCCATGGAGCTTGTGGAGGCCAAAATTCAGGAGAGTGTGGGAAAGTACATGAGGGCGGTGAGCAGATCTTGATAGTCATAGGGGTTGATGGTGGAGGAACCAAGACCGAAGCCATAGCCGTGGACGAGTTTGGAAACATCGTTGGATCGGATGTTGGAGGAAGCTCGAACGTTGTGGAAAACGGTGAAGAAGAGACCAGAAAGAGCCTGGAGAAAGCTCTGAGTTTTGCCAAAGATTTAAATTATCATGATTTGAAGATAGGAATGGGAATGCCTGCAGTTGGTGAAATTCGAGGTGTGGAAGATCTGTATTCTGAAATGGTCTTTGAGATTCTCGGCGTGAGGCCGGTTGCCGTTGTGAACGATGTTGTGATAGGTTGGTATGCGGGAAATATGGGGAAGGACGGGATACACGTGGTTGCCGGAACTGGGAGCATAGCTTACGCGAGAAAGGATGGCGAGGATGCACGCTGCGGAGGTTGGGGAAGCCTGATAGGAGACGAAGGAAGTGCTTACGATATAGGGATCAAAACACTCAGAACAGTTTCAATGCAACTTGACGGAAGAACAGAGGAAACCATCCTAAAAACTCTGCTGTTTGAAAGACTTTCTCTTGAAGATGAGTACGATTTCTCAGAATGGGTTTACAGATTGGGAAAGGATAGGAGAAAGAAAATAGCATCTGTGGCTAAGATAACCTATGATGCGGCTAAAAGAGGGGATGAAGTTTCAATCGAGATACTCAGGAAGGCGGGAGAAGACCTTGGAAAACTCGTTATCACGCTCGGTGAGAAACTACATTTTGAAAAAGCGCTTGTCAGCTACAGCGGGAGTGTGCTTGAGAAGAACGAATTTGTGAGGGAAAGCTTTGAGAGATTCATCAAGGCGAGGATTCAGGATGCCGAGTTGAAAACTCTTAAATGTTCTCCTGCACTTGGAGGGGTTATCATGACCTTTGAAAAGTCGGGAAATCTTGTTCCAGACAGGGTCTTTGGTATGTGCTGATGATAAAACGTGACGTTATATCTACGGGAATTTTCAGCGATTTGATCATTGAAGCAGCTTTCTCACCGCCATTTTGTGTGGCTTAGTCTGGAACCTCACACCACTATCTACGAGGTCATGGAAGGGTATTCGTATTTCGCAAGCATCTTTCTCTCTACCTCTACCCACATTGCATCGCTTTCACTCAGCCATTTTCATTTGTTTTTTTATCTCTAATCAACGAGGAAAAACTATCATGTCCTTCGCAGCTATTTCATCAGGCTTTGTATGAAACCTAACCTTTGAAGTTAATGGATCGTAAAAGAGTATCTCATTATTCACCAGTTCCTTTACTTCCTTTATGTTATCCTTCCTCAATTTAAACTGACCAGAAAGGATTTCTTTCAACATGTCCTCGTATCTATCAGGATCATCGCTTTCTATTAAGAACATTTCTATTCTCGACTTGGATTGAAGGTACAACCTGTGCACTGAATCCCTGACGTCACCATTTGACAAAATTCTTTCCATCATCCAAGGAATCCCACCGATGTTATCGACTATGTATTTTGCATCACTCTCGCTTAAACCTTCTGAGATCAGTATCTCCTTAGCAGTTTCATCATCAAAGAAGTCTACCAAGTAAAATTCTGATGTGTTTTTCAAGGTTGAGTCTGTGTACACTTGCTCTATGAAAAACGTATCTGATGTCATTACTATCACATGCGAGAGATGCAATACCTTCGTCAAGCGTACAAAGAAATTGAACAGCTCTTTTACAAGTGGCCTCTGGCTTCCTCCATTCAGGTAGATGTCCTTTAGCTTCTGAAGCTCATCGAAGACTATCACCGGAACTAATCCCTTCGCTCTGTCTTCTTCCAATCTCTTTCTCATCTCTGCAAATGGCTTTCTCTCTTTTCTCTTTATCTCTTCCAATACGTGCGGCTCTATCTCGAATATCCCTAAGTTTATCTTCGGTTTAATCACACTTATCATTTCCTTGAACCAACCCTTCGGAGTGAAAAACAGCTGAACTACACTGTCATAATCAGATATGAGCTCCTCTCTCAAGTCAAACCAGTAGTATATGAACTTCTCTTTTGGTAGCTCTTCTACTACTTTCATAAGCAAGGTAGTCTTGCCACTTGATTTCGGGCCGTATACAAAGAGTATCGCATTCGGCTCTGTCAACAAGTAGTGCTTTAGCCATTTCTTTTCCTTTTCCCGGTCCCAAAATTTCATTCACTTCACCCCCTGCGAGGTGCCTTCACAAAGGAGTTTATCATGTTTTAAAGAAAAGTTCGGAATCGAAAGAGCGCAGGAGCTTGCTATAAACGAATGCTGAAATGTTCAAGATGCCACTGGCTTGATGCAACCACTTTTCATCTTCGAACTTGAATGTGATAATACAGCGGAGGTGGTAGTTTGATCCAAGCTTATGTCAAAGAAAACGGCATTGTAAGCGAATCCGACATAAACAGCGGGGAGTTCATAAGGGTGATAGATCCATCTCGAGAAGAGGTCAGGATTCTCATGGAGCTACTAGATATAGACGAGGACTTCATAGTCGACCCGCTCGATGAAGAAGAGAGGGCTAGGATCGAGTTTGACGACGAGAAGGTCCTCATAATACTCAAGGTGCCTGTTAGGGGTACAGATGAGAGACTCCCATACAGAACTTCTTCCGTGGGTATAATAATCACCCCGGAGAGATCCGTTATGGTTTCGAAATCTCGACTTCCGTTCATAGACGACAGGATAAAGATGGGAGCCTTCAACATAAGGAAGAGGAGCAGGATGCTCTTTCAGCTGATGAACGTGAACGCGAACGAGTTTTTGAAGTTTCTTCACGAGATACACAAAAGGATCAATGAGATAGAGGAAGAACTTCACAGATCTCTCAGGAACAGAGAGATAGAAATGCTTATGAACCTGGAGAAGAGTATCGTCTACTTCGTGACATCCCTCAGATCGAATGAGATAGTCCTTCAAAGGCTAATGAAGGGAAACGTCATACCGCTCTACGAGGAGGATAAGGACATACTCGAAGATGCCATGATAGACAACCGTCAAGCTCTGGAAACCGCGAACATATACAGCGACATATTGTCCGGAATGATGGATGCGTACGCGTCCATAATTTCGAACAACTTGAACATAGTCATGAAGGTCCTGGCAATCGTGACGATAATCATGGAGGTCCCGGCTGTTATAACAAGCTTCTATGGGATGAACGTTGTCCTCCCGTTTCAAAAGAATCCGTATGCCTACGCCTACGTAATCCTGTGGTCGATCGTCAGCATATTCTTGCTCATATGGTGGTTCAGAAAGAACAGGTGGATCTAATTCTGCCCAAATTTCGATCCGCTTATCAAGCCGTTGAAACCAGCTATCACGGGCCTTCGCGGGTTTGAAACGTCTACGGCATAAAACCCGTTTCCCACCGCATACAGGTAGTTCCCAACAACTTTGACGTCTTCGGCTCCATCGAGTGTGATGCTCGAAACCTCGGTCGGTGAGTTTTTATCCGCGAAATCGATTATGTGCAGAACATCCCCGGACAGAGCGTAGACGTCGTAATCTTTCACATCGAAGCTTTTGAGGTTTTCCAAATCGAACACATTTCCGCCAACTACTCCAACCCCAGATCCTGAGAGAAAATAAAGGTAATTTCCAGACCACTTGACATCCGATATCCACTTCCCCGATTCTATGATGCTCATCTCGAGCGTGGAGGCATCCATCTCGTAAAGTCCTCCGCCCCCGGCTGCGATGTACACCATGTTGAATGCGCTGTCCACACCTTCCGCGTACTCCTCAACGATGCCGTTTGTCGAAGGAGATGAAGGATCGAGGTACTCGACACCGTCTCTTCCCATGGACAAGAAAACGTACCCGTCGACGGTTATATCCCTGACGCATCCCGGCACCTTCACCCTCCAAACTTCGTGAAGATCTTCATCCAGTTTTGCGAGCCAGTGGCATCCAGCAGCATAGATATCATCATCAGAGTATTCAAAGGTTATTCCAGGAATAGAGACGGTCTTTTTCAAAACAGGTTTCAATGGGCTCGAGACATCTACAACCTCGATTTTATCAGTTCCCACA
>JALVXE010000058.1 GCA_027038385.1 Thermotogaceae bacterium | reverse complement strand
GCTTACAGGGCTGATATGATCAAGTTCCCGTACACGAAGGTTCTAGACGGTCTGCAGTCTGTCAACGCTCTTCCAACATCCGTCATGCCCGTTTCCGAGTGATCAAACTCGCAAAAGAAAGGGGGAGCTTTTGCTCCCCCTTTTTTACAGCTTTGAAAGCTTTTCCTTTGCATATTTGTAACCGACGTCTATGAGCTTCAAGGTTTTTGAGAAATCCAACGTGTCAACATCTTGAAAGGGAGGGCTTAGATACACATCCGCCATCTTCACACGCTCTTCGTGCATCAATATGTCCCTTACGTGGTCTATGAACAAAAGGTAAGAATTTCCCGTTTTAGACGGCTTTACGATTTTTTTGTTCGACAGATCAACCGCTATTACCCTATCAGCCCCAAGCTCCCGAGCTATATCGACTGGAAGGTTGTTCGTGGTTCCACCATCCACAAGTGTTCTTCCATCTACCTCAACGGAGTTGAATATTCCAGGAAGGGCCATGGATGCCTCGATCGCCGTTATGAGCTTGCCCTTTGAGAGAACCACGGTTTCTCCAGTCCTTATATCCGTCGCAACGGCGTGAAATTCTATCTTCGTGTCTTCAAACGTGCTGTCTCCAAACCCCTTTTCGAATATCTTGAAGAATATCCTCGATGGGAAGATGGCTTTGAACGTGTTGGCGTACCAGCATCCGAGCTTTATAGCCCTCTCTGACATATCCCCGCTTATTATCTTTCTCAGGTTCAACCTGGGTTTTCTGGATTTCTCGTATGCGTAGTACGCAGCTCTCTCGAGTTTTTTGGCGTTCTTTAAAAGCGCGTACTTCGCTCCCACAGCCGCTCCTATGCTCACACCCACAATCATATCGATCTCTATCTTCAGCTCTCTGATGGCTTTTAATACACCTATGTGAGCTCCTCCCCTCGCACCTCCACCGGAGAGAACTAACGCCGTTTTCATAAGATCAGCCTCCTGAAAATCCCATTTTTTAGAACAGGAACAACGCTCAAAGTGTTCACACTCGAGCAAAAATCCACATCCTTGGAAAATCCGATCTCTATCAGATGTCTTGCATGAGAGGACCTCATGATCTCCTCACGGATGTTCTTTACGCTTCTTGAGTAAAGCCATGCTATTCTCGTGGCGTCCGTGGGATCCTCATCAAGCTCTGATATCATCCCAGCTAGAAGAAAGTCTTCAAGAGAAATGTCTCCTTTATCTCCAGCACAAACAACGTCGATTCTATCAAAAGAAGAGATGTAGTCCACAACTGCAGAGAGGTTTGGAAATGATGCTGCAACAACTTCATCACACTTCATCATTGAAAGCACCCTCGTTCCGTTGGTCGTCGTCAAGACTACTTCCTTTCCGAAAACATTTTTCATCTCCACTGGAGAATTCCCTAGATCGAATCCCTCTATCTTGACGCTGCCTCTTTCACCGGCAAGAAGAGCTTTTCCTTTGAATCTCAAAGCCTCTTCAACGCTCCTCACCGGTCTAACACCGATCGCTCCATTTGACAGAGCTGCGGATATCGTGCATGTCGCCCGCAGGGCGTCTATCAGTACGCAAATTTCACCACTCAGAGGCTTAGGTAGCGGGTGAACAAAAACCTTCATCTTCCGATCACCAAGCTGTCTATGAGCTTTCCGCTGATGTCGTAAACTTTAAGGTAAGCCTTGTTTTTGTGTATCCTCATTATGGCGAAAGAGTAGTTTTCACTGAAGGCTTTCAAACCTCTGCATTTCTTTTTCACTTTGTAGAGCGGTGCCCCACCACCACCGAGTATTATCTGAACGAGTCCATCCCTTTCTATCCTTTGATAGTTGTGATCATGAGACGATATGACGTACCTTATGCCGTAGTTCTTCAAATATCTGGCGAATTTCTTCTGGAGTGCTATAAAGATATCAGAGGAGTGATTTGAGCATGTGTAGAACGGTTCATGTATAAGCACGACGTTCAGTATATTCCTCTTCAAGAATTTCTTGAGGTTCACCTCCAATACTTCTGGAAATGTTCCCCCATCCAGGACGATAAAGTTGAAATCTCCTATCCTGAAAGAGTAACTAGGCGGGTACAGGTATTCGGCGTATCTGAAGCCGGGGAATTCGTGGTTCCCCTTCACTGTGAAGACGACTTTTCCAAAATTTGAGATATCTTCGAAGAATTTCTTCCAGTCCCCGTCATCTAGATCCGTATAGGCTATGTCTCCAAGGTGAATCAAAAAATCCGCTCCCATCGATTTCCCGAGAGAGATTATCCTCTTCTGGACTTTTCCATCGTTTCTCGTATCGCCGTATATCAAGATGGTGGCGTCTTTGAGCTCTCTTGATGGGAAAACCACACTCCCAGACACATCGTACGGTTTCACAGCGATGTGATATTGAAAGCTCTCCTTCACAGGGATCTTCAAGCGGTGTCTTTCTGAGGCTCTGTCGATCAGATAGAACTCGTCGTTTTTGAGTTTCACGAGCACATCGAGGGTACTGGGTTTTGAGGTCTGAACGTCCAGTAAGACGAATCCATCCTCGAACAGAAAGATCGGGGGATGATCGAGGTATGGATATATCGAGAGTGCGATTACCGGGAAGATGACAAGGAGGAATTTCACCATATAACTATTTCCTCTCCCTGCGGGGCTTTGATCAGATCTTTTGCACTACCTTGGTTCACCGCTATTTCAAGGCAAGAAGAGCTGTCTTCATGGATCAGGAGGTCTCCAACCTTCACCTCACCGAAAGCCCTTGTGAAGGGTATATCGTATGTCTTCCTTCCTATCTTCACCTTCAATACATCGTCCACATCTTTTCCTAGTTTATTGAGAGCTTCAGCGGGTATGTTGGTCTCCAGATTTCCGAAACCGTCGTAGTAAGCTATCTCTCCATAGACCTTTCCGTCTCTCACCCTGAACTTCCTGTAATGAAGAGTCGCATAGCTCATGAGATGTGGCCCGAAGCTCTTCAGCTCGACTCCCTTTGATATGTGAGCTGCGACCGGGGCGAATATGTCGCGACCATGAAACGTATGGGATTCCCCATAGAAGAACTCCTTGTTTGAAAGCTCGACCATTTCCTTGACCCCGTGCCCTTCTATTGCGAATGTGAAGACCCCGTTATCGGGCCCTACAAAGAAGTATCCATCCTGACTTTCAAACGCGATAGCCTTCCTGGCAGTTCCGACACCTTGGTCTATCACCACCAGAAAGATCGTTCCCTTTGGAAAATCGTCGATGGATCTTTTCAGCATGTAGGCACCCATCCTGACGTTGAACGGCTCGATGCCGTGAACCAAATCTATTATCTCAGCTTGAGGGTTTATCTGCTTCATCACGCTCTTTGCGACTCCGACGTAGTAGTTCTTGCATCCCCAATCACTCATGAACG
>JALVXE010000057.1:3344-13930 GCA_027038385.1 Thermotogaceae bacterium | reverse complement strand
TCTCAGCCCTTGACGACTCCAAGTGGAACGAGCCTAGCAACCTTTTTGGCTATCCCAAGGATGTCTATTATACCAACAACCCTGCTCACATCCTTATACGCTTGCGGTGCTTCCTCAACCAGAGTTTTCTTTCCCCTGCTCATAACGGCTATTCCCTTCTTCTCGAGTTCATTCAGGATCTCTTGTAGCTCGAGTTTTCTGAGAGCTTCCCTCCTGCCAAGCACTCTCCCGGCTCCATGAGCGGAAGATCCAAATGTCCATTCCTCTGCCTTTCTCGTTCCGACCATGACGTAAGATTCGCTTCCCATGTCTCCCGGTATTATCACAGGTTGGCCGCACGATCTGTAAACTTCCGGAATACTCTGATTCCCAGGTCCGAAGGACCTAGTCGCTCCCTTTCTGTGAACAACGAGCCATTTCTTTTTTCCATCAACTTCGTACCTCTCCAGCTTCGCTATGTTGTGTGCAAGGTCGTAGAGGAGATCCACTTTGACAGATTTCCCAAGAACTCTCCAAATGGCCCTTCTGACGAGGTGACCTATGATCTCTCGATTGGCGAAAGCGTAGTTCGCCGCACACGCCATGGCGGAGAAATACGCCTGACCGAGCTCATGTTCGAACGGAGCGTTTATGAGTTGCTTGTCCGGAAGATTCCCGTTGTGTTTCCTCAAACCATCCCTCATGATCTTTATGTAGTCCGTTGCTATCTGGTGCCCAAATCCTCTGCTCCCCGTGTGAATACTCACCACGAGCTGCCCTTCAAAGAGCCCAAAAACATCTGCAACGCTTTCATCATATACCTTGTCGACCCTTTGAACTTCTATGAAGTGATTCCCACCTCCAAGGGTCCCGAGCTCGTCTTTCCCTCTATCATAGGCTTTCTGAGAGACGACATCTGGATCTGCAAATTGAAGGGAACCGCCATCTTCTATGAATTTCAGATCCTCTTCCAAACCGTACCCGGATTTCACTGCAAACTGAGCACCCTCTCGACACACTTTCCTCAGACCTTTTTTCCCTAATTTCAAATCTCCTCTGCTTCCAACTCCAACTGGAACGGATTTGTATATCTCTTCAACAAGCTTTTGAACATCCACTCCATCTGCAGAAAGATCCGTCTTCATGAGCCTGACGCCACAGTTTATGTCGAATCCGACGGCTCCAGGGGATATTATCCCATCTTTTGAATCGAAAGCCGCGACTCCACCTATTGGGAATCCATATCCCCAATGTATGTCCGGCATCCCATAGACCTCTTTCACAACTCCCGGAAGGGATGCAACGTTTGTGAGCTGTTTCATCGCTTCTCTGAACTGGGGATCGTCAACGGTCTCCCTATCCGTCAATATCACGGCATCCACCAGCATTCTGCCCTCTCTCTCTATCCTCCAAATGTACTTTCCTTCCCTTGTTACCTTCATTCCACTTCACCCTCAACGAAGAGATTCTTCCTTGTCTTGAGAGAGCTTATACTGTCGACTATGGCCTTTGCCCTCTTATCACCTATACCTTCAACCTCCTTGAGATCCTCCTGAGAGGCGTGACTTATTTCAAATATTCCGTGGAACCTCTCCACCACTTTTTTGCTAACGCTCATGGGTATCTTGGCGAGATACTTGAGAAGTCTGTATCCCCTAGCCTCAATACTCACGTCATCGAGCTGCACTATGCTTTGCACACTGTACCCCAATGATCTGGCTATTTTCACGAGATCTATGCTCGGATCCTTGACCAGGTTCTCTATTATCTTGGAGGTTTCGGAACGCTCTAAATCTTCACTGGAGTAATCCATGACGAGAAGCTCTAGAAGATCCTCAACGTTCTCGGTAAGCTCCTCTATCTGCATCTTCGCGAGCCTTCCTTCATCCCCCAATTCAACGAGGTATGGCTTCAACTCTTCTGATATCTTCATGACCATTATCCCTTTTTCCATCACCCTGGTCACATCCGAAAGGCTCGTTCTGTTCTCGAGCTCGGTTATGTCAAGTTCTGTGAGGAGTCTATCGAAATTCTTTCGGTACTTCTCGAGGGTGTTTATGGCTTGGTTAACTTTTGATATCACGAAATTGATGTCGTTCACAACGTATCTATATCCTTTGTAGTACAAGGTTATTACGTTTCTCCTTCTCGAAACCGCTATCGTTACCTTTCCAAACTGCTTTGCAAACCTCTCGGCAGTTCTGTGTCTTGTGCCCGTTTCCTGTGTAGGTATGGATGGATCAGGGACCAACTGAACGTTAGCGGCGTATATCTTCGACGCGTCCTCAGAGATCGCTATCGCGCCATCCATCTTCGCAAGCTCATAAAGGTACTCCGGCTCGAAAGATATGTTGAGTCTGAATCCCCCCTGAACCGTCTCGGAGTATTTATCCAAGTCATCAAGCATTACTACAAGCGCTCCCATCTTGGCCCGGAGAATGTCGTCAAGTGCCTTTCTGAGAGGAGTTCCCGGAGCTATTAATTTTATCTTTTCCAGGAGTTCCTCTATCACCTTATCACCCCCGAAAGGTCGGAGAGATTCCTGATAAGTACATTGGCTCCTTCAAAGTTACCGGCTATCTCATCAAATCCACTCTTTCTGATCACCTCGATTCTCCGCTTTAGAGAATAAGGTGATCTGACCATCCCGTCGAGTCCAACCTCTCCCATGAAAACTGTTCTCCCGATTTCCATCTCAACTAATGATGAGAACACTGCGGCTGATATCGCCAGATCAACTGCTGGATCCGTCACCTTCAAACCACCAAGAACCTTAACGTACACATCGTGAAAATCCAGAGGGAGCTTCAAGATCTTACTCATCGTTGCGATTATAGCTGAGACTCTTCTGTGTTCCACACCTATCGAATTCCTCCTTGGTGATGGAACTTTGGATCTGGAGACGAGAGCCTGCACTTGGACGATCAGGGGATGCGATCCCTCCATCACACAGGCAACGGCGTTCCCAAACGGCAGATCGTCTCCAACGAAAACGGGATTCTCTATCCCAAAAAGTCCATCTTCTCTCATCTCGAATATTCCAACCTCCCCAGATGGTCCAAATCTGTTCTTGTAAACCCTCAAGAGTCTGTAGTCCGTCGTCCGCTCTCCTTCAAAGTAAAGTACGGTATCCACCATGTGTTCTATCATCTTCGGGCCGGCTATCTCCCCACTCTTGGTTATGTGACCTATTATCAACGATACCGTGGAATTCCTTTTGGAGAATTCAACCACCTTGGAAGTCACAGATCTCAGCTGAGCCATTCCACCTGGAACGGACCCAACCTCGCTGTCTAAGAAAGTCTGTATGGAATCTATGACTAGAAAATCAACATCTCTAGAGCTTCTCAAAACGGAATCTATGTCCTGATCGTTCGTCAGGAATATCTCACCGCTGGCTCCTATTCTCGCAGCTCTCAGCTTTATCTGCTTCGCAGATTCCTCACCGGAGGCGTACAGGACCTTCCTTCCAACTCTTACAAGGCGATCTGCTATCTGGAGTGCGAGCGTGCTCTTCCCTATTCCCGGCTCTCCGCCAAGTAGGATAACCTGTCCCCTTACGAATCCACCTCCGAGTATCGAGTCTATCACCTTGTTCTTGGTCTCTATACGATCGTCAGCCTCCAAATTCACACGCGAGAGCTGCGTTAAAGAAGAGGGGGATGATTTCCCCCTCTTTTCTACTCTTTTCACTTCAACTGCGCTGTTCCAAGCTCCGCATGCCGGGCATCTTCCAAACCACTTTGGAGCCTCGTATCCGCACCTGTCACATACGTAAACGATTCTTTCCTTCAACTCTTCGCCCCCACCTTTTTTCTATCTTTAGAAAACTTGAGATTGTCTCCGCTTCTTCTTACCACTATCACATCTCCTTCTTTGAACCTTCCCTTGAGCAAGTCTTCCGAAAGAGGATCTTCTATGTACCTCTGTATCGTTCTCCTCATCGGACGAGCTCCGTATACCGGATCGTATCCATGCTCCAAAAGGAGCTCCTTCGCCTCTTTCGTAAGCTTGAGCTCCATGTTCTTCTCCGCGAGCCTCTTTCTGAGATCCTGAAGCAATATGTCTATTATCTTCAAGACGTGGTCTCTTCCGAGCGGATGGAAGACTACGATCTCATCGAGCCTGTTCAAAAATTCAGGTCTGAAGGTCTTCTTAACTTCGCTCATAACAAGGTTCTTAATCTCCTCATACTGAGCTTTCTCATCTTCGTGAGCCGCGAATCCGAGGGATCTTTTGCTCCTGTTTATGAATTCTCCTCCAAGGTTGCTCGTCATTATCACTATGGTGTTCCTGAAGTCAACCTCCCTACCTTGGCTATCCGTGAGCCTTCCTTCATCCATTATCTGAAGAAGCAAGTTGAATATATCGGGGTGCGCTTTCTCTATCTCATCGAATAGAATCACTGAGAACGGCCTTCTCCTTATCTTTTCCGTCAGTGATCCTCCTTCTTCGTAACCGACATACCCAGGAGGAGCCCCTATGAGCCTTGACATGGCGAACTTCTCCATGTACTCGCTCATGTCGAATCTTATCAAGGCGTTTTCATCACCAAACAAGTGCTCAGCTATGGCTTTCGCAAGCTCCGTCTTTCCGACTCCGGTCGGCCCTAAGAACAAGAACGTACCGATAGGTCTCCTTGGATCCTTCAACCCGGACCTCGCCCTCCTTATGGCTCTTGAGACGGCCTTTATCGCATCGTCCTGCCCGACGATTCTTTTGTGGAGGGCTTCTTCAAGGTTGAGCAATTTTTCAGACTCGGTCTCCTCCAATTTCTTGAGCGGTATACCTGTCCAGCTTGAAACTATCTCGGCTATGTCCTCCTCCGTCACGGTGACGATGACATCATCCACCTCTTTCTTCCACTCGTTGTACCTCTTTCTGTACTCTCTCTCAAGGCTTCGCTCTTCCTCCTTGAGCTTTGCAGCTCTCTCGTAATCCTGCATCCTAACAGCTTCTTCTTTCTCCTTTCTCACATCGTCAAGTTGCATTTTCAGAAGTTTTATATCAGACGGAACGGTGAATATCTTCAACCTAGCTTTTGCCCCAGCCTCATCTATCAAATCTATGGCCTTATCTGGCAAGAAGTGATCGGTTATGTACCTTTTTGAAAGGTTCACCGCAGCTTTCAGAGCCTCGTCGAGGTAGCGAACTTTGTGATGCTTTTCGTATCTGTTTCTCAGACCGTAGAGTATCTCTATGGCCTCGTCTTCCGATGGTTCCCTGACGTAGATCTTCTGGAATCTCCTCTCGAGAGCAGCGTCTTTCTCTATGTACTTTCTGTACTCATCGGGTGTTGTTGCACCTATACATCTTATCTCTCCCCTCGCAAGGGATGGCTTGAGTATGTTAGCCGCATCCACCGCACCTTCAGCGGATCCCGCACCAACTATCGTGTGGAGCTCGTCAATGAAGAGTATTATGCTTTTGTCCTTGGTGACGACCTGCAGGAGCTTCTTCATCCTCTTTTCAAATTCTCCTCTGTACTTCGTCCCAGCTACGAGTGATGCCACATCGAGTGAGAATATCACTCGATTTCTCAGCGGTTCTGGAACCTCTCCAGCCACAATCCTTTGAGCCAATCCTTCGACTATCGCTGTCTTCCCCACTCCGGGTTCTCCTATCAGGACCGGATTGTTCTTCTTTCGCCTGACGAGTATCTGCATTATCCTCTCTATCTCCTCATCCCTTCCTATAACGGGATCAAGGAGCCCTCTCGCGGCGAGTTCGGTCAGATCCACCCCGAAACCCTCAAGCTGCTTAACAGAATTCGACTGAAATGGAGCTTTCTTTCCAGGTATCACGTTCGCGTCCGACACAGCATCGAGGATCTCTTTCCTAAGAACCTGAAGGTCTATTCCGAACTTCCTGAGGACGTGTATGGCTATCCCCTCGCCCTCTCTTATTATTCCAAGGAGCAAGTGTTCCGGTCTTATGCGCTCACTCCCGAGAAGCTTTGCCTCTTCGTAGGCGAGTTCTGTCACCCTCTTAGCCCTTGGGGTCATTTGAGGAGATGTTATGAACCCCCTCATTCCCATTCCAACCATAGATATGATCTCACTCTTCGCTCTGCTGTATGTCATACCCATAGCGGCGAGTACATCGCTCGCTGGGTTATTTCCAACCTTCAAGAGTCCAAGGAGTATGTGCTCGGTTCCCACGTAAGAGTGACCGAGTTCTTTTGCCTCCTCCTGGGCGGTAACAAAAACCTGAGCTGCTTTTTCCGAGAACTTGTCAAACATAGTGCACCACCTCCGGGTACTGCCATGAAAATTCTACCAGAAATCGTGGAGATTTTCCCGATGTGATTTAGACTCCAGATGCATGGAAAGGGTCAAAAGACTTTTGTTTCTCTCCACACGAATGCTAATATTCGTCTTGGAGCGACACAGAAAAGGAGGGGATCATCTTGGATTTCTTGAGCAAGGCTCACATGGATATGACCGAAAAGTACGGTGCTCACAACTACAAACCGATACCTGTGGTGATCGAGAGGGGCGAAGGAGTTTGGGTTTGGGATGTCGAGGGAAGGAAATACATAGACATGTTATCCTCCTACTCGGCACTCAACCAGGGGCACAGGCATCCGAGGATAATGAAAGCCCTGTTCGAGCAGGCTCAAAGGCTTACACTCACGTCGAGGGCCTTTTACAACGATGTTTTGGGAAAGTTTTTTAAGAAAATGAACGAGATCACGGGATACGACAAGACATTGCCCATGAACTCTGGTGTTGAAGCCGTCGAAACCGCTCTTAAGATGGCAAGAAAGTGGGGTTATTACAAGAAAGGTATACCGAAGAACGAAGGTGAAATCATAGTCATGGAAAACAATTTCCACGGAAGAACGATAACCGTGATAACCTTCTCAACCACTGAGCAGTACAGGGACGGCTTTGGACCCTATACACCTGGGTTCAGAGTGGTGAAATACGGCGATGCATCTGAAATAGAAGAAGCTATAAACGACAGGACCATAGGCGTTCTCATGGAGCCGATACAGGGAGAGGGTGGAATAATAGTTCCCCCAGACGGTTATCTGAGAGAAGTCAGAAGGATAACCAAAGAGAACGGAATACTTCTCATGCTGGATGAAATTCAGACGGGTCTTGGAAGGACGGGAAAACTATTCGCTTACGAATGGGAAGATGCAAGGCCAGACATTTTGATACTCGGAAAAGCGCTTGGAGGAGGAGTTTACCCGGTATCCGCGGTTTTGACGAGTGACGACATAATGGAAGTCATAACTCCCGGGGATCACGGCTCAACTTTTGGAGGGAACCCGCTTGGAGCTGCCGTGGCGATGGCCGCACTAGACGTGATATTAGACGAGGACCTACCAGAAAATGCGAGGGTTATGGGAGAGTACTTTATGGAAGAGCTCAAAAAGATCGATTCACCGATAATAGAGGAGGTTCGCGGGAAAGGTTTGATGATAGGAGTCCAGGTTAAAGTACATGCAAGAGAGCTGTGTGAAAAGCTGAAGGACTATGGTGTCCTCTCGTACTACGCCCATGATTACGTGATGAGGTTTGCACCTCCTCTCGTTATAAAGAAGGAAGAAGTAGACTGGGCGATGGAGAGAATAGAAAAAGTGTTCAAATCCTATTGATGAAGGTGAGAATATGGAGTTCCTAGAGAAGATATTTGAGAAGCTCAACATTCCAAAGATCGAAGATTTTAGGAGGGTGATGGTGGTCTCCCCTCATCCTGACGATGCGGAAATAGGGATAGGCGGAACCGTTGCGAAGCTCTCAAGCTTCGGAGCTGAGGTCATCTACGTGATGGCAACTGACGGATCACTTGGGACGAGGGATCCGAACGTGCCAAGAGAATCCCTGGCTCTTCAAAGGAGAAAAGAACAGGAAGAAGCCGCAAAAGTTCTTGGAGTTGAAGAAATAGTGTGGTTGGATTTTGAGGATGGAGGAGATTACGACTACAAAAAAGTCAGGAGCTACCTGGTCAATTTGATAAGGGAGTACAAACCACAGCTAATCCTGACCACCGATCCAACACTCAGATACGAATTCCATCCAGATCACATAAAAGTCGGGCGTGCCGCATCTGAAGCAGCCCTTCTTTACCAGTTTCCGCACTTCGAATCTCCAAAGCCAAAAGAGGTTGAAAAATCCGTCATGGCGATAGGATACTTCTTCACTTCAAAGCCGAACACTTTCGTCTGCATCGACAAGTTTAGAAACAAAAAGATAGAAGCCATAAAGAAGCACGAGAGCCAGATGGGAGATGGGATGGACGTTCTTCTATGGTACCTAAGTGAAAAGGAAAAATTTCATGGAAAAAAGGTCGGATGTGAATACGCGGAAGCCATTAGGATAATGCCGATCATAGCACTACACGCTTTCGCAGAAGGTGAATTTATCTGAGTTTTACGTCAGGATCGGATGGGGATACCTGGTAATCCGGCATGTGAGGATGGATCTTAGGAAATGGCCTTCAAGTTCCGAAAAGGAGCTTATATCTTTTTCGAACGTTTGAAGTAAAATAGATCGTCAAGGAAAAATCCTCGGGAGGGAAAAGCGATGAAGGTTTCGCTCGAATGGCTCAGAGATTTCGTGGACTACGGATCTGATGACGAGGTGATCAACGCCTTAACGGATGTCGGTTTGAACGTAGACGAGGTGATAAGTCCGCATGCGAAAGGAAAAGTCGTTGTGGGGAAGGTGGAGAAAGTTTATCAGCATCCAAACGCCGAGAGGTTGAACATATGCGAGGTGAACATCGGAGATAAGCATCTGACCATCATAACCGCTGACAGAACCGTGAAAGCGGGAGATTACGTGCCCGTTGCTCTCCCTGGAACCGAGCTCGCCAACGGAAAAGTCGTCGATGCGGTTAATATGAGGGGAGTTACGAGCGAGGGGATGATGTGCTCTCTCGAAGAACTCGGCGTTGAACAAGAATCCGAAGAGGTTTACAAGTTTGATTCTGAGGTTGCGGAAGGTCAGGATGTTATCAAACTTTTGAAGCTCGATGATACCGTCCTCGATGTTGAGATAACTCCAAACCGTGGAGATGCTTTGTCGTACTTGGGTATCGCAAGGGACGTTGCCGCGAGGATGAAGAAGAACCTGAATATTACTAAACCCAAGATTGAAGAGTTGGGTAGGAAAACGGAAGAAATCGTCTCAGTTGAGATAGAGGATCCTGAAGGGTGCCCGAGATATTCCGTGATGGTGGTTGAAGGTGTGAAGATAAAAGAAAGCCCCATATGGGTTAAAAGGCGGCTGATGGCCAGCGGAATAAGACCGATAAACAACGTGGTCGACGCGACGAACTACGTGATGCTCGAGCTCGGGCACCCGATACACGCTTTTGATCTGAACCTGGTCAAATCGAAGAAAGTAGTTGTCAGGAGGGCTAGGGAAGGTGAATCCGTCGTTCTGTTAGATGGAAAGGAGTACACCCTGAACGGTGGGGAAACCCTGATAACCGATGGAGGAAAAGAGATAATAGCCGTTGGAGGTGTTATGGGAGCGGAAAATAGCGGAATAAACGACGACACTTCATCTGTTCTGATAGAGGTTGCTTACTTCGATCCCGTGAGGATAAGGAGAACAGCAAAGGGACTTGGATTGTCCACAGATGCATCCTACAGGTTTGAAAGGGGAGTCGACCCTAAGGATACTGAACTCGTCATGAGAAGAGTCGTCGAGCTCATTACAAGGCTAGCTGGAGGCACACCTTCCAAAGGCATGATAGATGTAAAGCTCAGGGATTTCAAAACCGACGTGATAGATCTGAGGACGAGCAAGGTCGAAGAAATACTTGGTATACGGGTTCCGGAATGGGAAATAGAAGACATACTGAAAAGACTCGGGTTCAAACTGAACAGGACATATTACGGATGGAAAGTCGAGGTTCCGTCATTCAGGATACACGACGTTTACAGAGAGATAGATCTGATAGAGGAAATAGGAAGGATTCACGGCTACGAAAAGATCAAGGAGAAAAGAACGCATGTTTGGTCAGGCCTTGGAGGACTCAACGAGTATCAGAAATTCAGAAGAAGAGTAGGGGAGATCGTCAGGGCACTCGGATTTGACGAGGTGGTAACGTTTTCTTTTGCATCCTCAAAGGTAGTGGAAAATTGGAACTTCAAGAACGTGGAGATATTGAAGCCCTTAAACCCGATAACTGACGATTTGGATGTTATGAGACCCTCCCTTGTCCACACGCTAGTTCAAGCTCTGTCTTATAACTACACACACCAAGTCAAGAACGTGAAATTTTACGAGATGGGCAAAGTTTTCTGGAAAGATGGAGAGAACGCTAAAGAGAGCGAAGTTCTCGGGGCTATAGCCACAGGACTTGAAAACGAAATGGATTACACCGACAAGAGAGAAGTAACTTTTTACACATTCAAGGGATACGTCGACGAGATCTTTTCAAGGCTTGGAGTTGATACACATTATGAGAGGGCAGAGCTTGAGGGATTCGTTCCAACGAGAAGCGCTCGGATAAAATCAGGGGAAAAGGATCTGGGGTTCCTCGGCATGTTGGATCCCGACATAGCGGAGAAATTCGACATCAAAAGTGATGTCTATTACTTTGAGATATACCTTCAAAGTCTCTACGAAGTCTCAGAAAAG
>JALVXE010000057.1:0-3334 GCA_027038385.1 Thermotogaceae bacterium | reverse complement strand
GATTCCGAAATACAGGCCGTCTCCTATCTTCCCGAGTATCAGGAGAGATGTTGCGTTCTTGATGGAAAGGGGCGTGGAGTCTTCAAAAGTCATAGAGGACATCTACTCTCTGGGTGAAGAATTGGTTGAAGATGTCAGAATAATAGACGTTTACAGTGGAAAAGGGGTACCAGAAGACATGATAAGCGTCACGTTTTCCATAACGTTCAGAAGCTGGGAGAGAACCCTCAAGGATGAAGAGGTGAATGAGCTGTTCGAAAAGATCGTTTCCGAAATAGAGAAGAAGCACAAACTAAGGAGGAGATTTTGATGATAACGGTTGGGGTTACCGGACTTCCGTTCGTCGGAAAGACAAAACTCATGGAACTAGTCGCTAGGTACACTGGTCTTGAGCGTGTCGAGGATAGGATAACCGTTAAGGTTCCCGATAGCAGGCTTCAAAAGCTCGTTGAGATATACAAACCTAAAAAGATAACCCCGATGGAAATGGAATTCATGGATACCGGTTCCATAGATCCGACAGAAGAAAAAACTACAACGAGGACCTTCTCAAAACTCCAGGAAGTCGATTCCGTTGTGATAGTTATAAGGGCTTTCGAAAGTGAAGCCGTACCGTTCGTTGAGGGATACGAAAGGCCTCTGGATCAACTCAGGGGAATTCTGAGTATATTCTTGGAGAGAGATATCAAACTTTTAGAAGGAAGAATAGAGAGGCTGAAAAACGCCAAGAGGAAACTATCAAACGTTGAGGAGATAGAGTTATATTTCCTCGAGAAGGCCTTGTCTCATCTTAAAGAAAACGGAAACCTCGTAGACTTCGAAATGAAAGAGGAAGAGAGGAAGATGATAACGGGGTATTCCTTGATGTCGATGAAGCCGAAGGTCGTTCTCATAAACAGAGGAGATGAGGGGGAGTACGAAGGAAAGGAAGAGGTGCTGAAAATCGTAAAGAAAGAGAAGATGGGGTACACAGAGCTTC
The DNA here is from genome assembly GCA_027038385.1 of Thermotogaceae bacterium. Lineage (GTDB taxonomy): Bacteria > Thermotogota > Thermotogae > Thermotogales > Thermotogaceae > WGAO01. The sequence continues at coordinate 2,355 of JALVXE010000057.1, read as the reverse complement.
CAATAGGAATAGCCGCAGAGCTTCTAGAACTTGACGAAGAAGATAGAGAGATTTTCATGAAAGAATACGGTGTGAAGGAGATAGATATAGAGCCTCTTATGAAAGAGATAATGAGAGTATCAAACCTCATGGTTTTCTATACAGCTGGTGAAAAAGAAGTCAGAGCCTGGGAAGTTAGAAGAGGCTCAACCGCCCTCGATGTGGCCGGAACGATACACAGTGATATAGCTCGAGGCTTCATACGAGCGGAGATATTCTCATTTGAGGATATAGTCAGAGAGGGTTCTGAGAAGGCCCTCAAAGAGAAAGGGTTGATAAGGGTAGTTGGGAAGGATCACATCGTTCAGGATGGGGACATAGTCTATATAAGATTCAACGTTTGAGGAGGAGATGATTTGAGAAAACTCAAGGAGAGAGATCTTCGTCCAAAATACTACCTTCTTCCAAAGTTTGAAAAAACAAGCGAGGTTAAAGAAACAGATGAGTTCATAGGTCAAGAAAGAGCGAGAAAAGCCATGCTCTTTGGCTTATCGATGGAAGAAAGGGGCTACAACATATTCGTCTCAGGACCTGTGGGAACGGGGAGAAGAACGTTTTCAAGGAGGTTTTTAGAGGAGTTCTCCAAGGACCTTCCTGTTCCTGATGATTGGGTATACGTGTTCAACTTCGAGGATCCTTCCTCTCCGATATCTCTCAGCCTCAGAGCGGGAATGGGCAGAAAGCTCAAAGAAGATATGGAGAATCTCGTAGATGAAGTTTTGAAGAGAATTCAGCGATCGTTCGAGAGCGAAGAATTCTCCAGGAGAAGAGCGGAAATAGAGGATGAGTACACCAGGAAAAAGAACGAGATATGGAACAAGGTGATCGAAGCCGCAAAAGAGTTGGGATTTTCGGTCCAGATAAACGCAACCGGAGTAGTGAGTGTGCCGATGATGAATGGAAAACCAATCACACCTGAGATGTACGATTTACTCCCAGAGGAGAAAAAGAGGGAGATCGATGAAAACTCCATGAAGGTCAAACACCTGATAGAGGGGGCTCTTCACAGATCGAATACGCTGGACAGGGAGATGAACGAGCGGTTGAAAGATCTCAGCAAAGATGTGGCACTCTTCTCGGTTGGAAGACTATTCGACGATCTCAAAGCGAAGTACTGGGAATTCAATCAAGTTGTGGAATACCTAGAAAACGTCAAGGAGGATATACTCGAGAATCTCGACGATCTTAGATCCTCCGGTGAGAAGATTCCCTACTACAGGATGAGATACAGCGTGAACCTTTTGGTGGACAACTCCCATCTTAAAGGTGCTCCTGTCGTTTACGAGTCGAATCCGACGTACTCCAACTTATTCGGAAAAGTCGAGTACACAACGAAGCTGGGCATGCTCGTTACCGACTTCACCATGATAAAGCCCGGGGCTCTTCACAAGGCAAATGGAGGGTTTTTGATAGTGGATGCTGAAGCGATTTTGAGAAACCCGCATGCTTGGGAGGGCCTCAAAAGATCCCTGATGAATAGAACATTGAACATAGAAAACCTAGAAAGTTTTCTTGGGTTTTCAAACACGGTGACTCTTAAACCAAAGCCAATTCCGATGAACGTGAAAGTTGTAATGATCGGGACGAATTACGTGTACTCACTCCTGTACAACCTCGATGATGACTTTCCAAAGCTCTTCAAGGTCAAATCGGAGTTCGACCTAGTTATGGAGTACAACAGAAAAACCGCCAGAGCTTTTGTGAGTTTTCTGGAGAGCGTGAGGAAGAGCTGCAATCTTCCAGAGGTATCCTTCGGTGCTGTTAAAAAAATGCTCTGGTATTCCAACAGGCTATCTGGAAGCAGGAATAAGCTCTCGGCCAGGTTGGGAAAAATGGGAGACCTCCTCCGAGAAGCCGCTTACGTTTCAAAGATCTCTGGCAAAAAACTGATCGACTCGGAGGACGTAGTAAAAGCGATAGAAGAAATGGAGAAGCGAGTGAACCTTTACCAGGAGAAGTACGATGAGATGATAATAGAGAACAAGCTCATGTTGGATGTAGAAGGATTCAGAGTGGGGCAGATAAATGGACTCACGGTTTTGGACCTTGGAGATCACGCATTTGGGCTTCCCGTTAAAATAACCGCTAAAACTTTCTTGGGGAAGAGCGGTGTGATAGACATTCATAGGGAGGCGGATCTATCTGGAAAGATTCACTCAAAGGCCGTGTTAACTCTCGAAGGATTTTTTGGATCGAGGTACGCGAGGAGATTTCCAATATCACTCGCTGTTTCTTTGAGCTTTGAGCAGGTTTATTCCACTCTCGAAGGAGACAGCGCCTCCCTCGCAGAGGTTTTAGCCATTATTTCTGCGATAT